>JAGWTW010000178.1 GCA_028868735.1 Hyphomicrobiales bacterium
GTCGGCCAGTCCGGCGCATACGGCATGATCGACAGAGCGAGTTCGAGGCGGCGCTGCGCTTTTGGCATGAACTTTACGCTAACGCGTCGCCGGAACGCGTGCCGCTGATGATGGGTGAGATGTTCAAGGCCCAGCGCGCCGGCGGCAGCACCTTCGAGATATCGGCCGCCGAAGCCAGTCCGGGCATCCAGGTCACCGACGTCATCATGTGGCTGTTCAACCGGCTCCACCGTGAGAAGGAGATCGGCGCGGATTCCTGGCATCTGATGCAATGGGTGTTCCGCCGCGCGATGCAGAACGACTTCTCCTTCGATGGCGTGCTCGGGGCGCTCGACGCGCGATACGCCCCCCTCATGACCGAGCCGATGGAGGAGGCGCGCATCGACGCCACGCGCGAGCAATTGGCGATAATCGATGCCGGAACGAAGGAGCGGGTTGAAGCCTATCGGATCGAGAAAGCCGCACGGCAAATCGAAGGCGACCAAACCTGATCAGTTCGGGAGCACGAAGAAGCCGCTCGCGAGCGCGATCACCGCCGCGATCACCAACCGGGCCGACCAGCGCCCCAGCTCCTCCAAAAACGCTCCGGTGAAGCGATCGAGGAGCTTGCTCGTCCCGGCCATCAACCGAGCCCCTCGAAATAGTCGGCGATCATCTGCTGTTCGTTGACCTTGGCGTCCGCCCACAGCGTCGTGATCGTGCTCGCCGCCGGATTGCGGCGACGAGACCGGATCGCGACGACGGCGATCTTTATCGGCTCGCCGCCCGCCAGGGGCTCGGCAGCGTAAGTGCCGGTGAGCACAACGGCGGCGTGGGCGCGCTCGAGCCGTTCGACGCAATCGAGCACGTCGCGCCACAGCCGGCGCACCCGGAAATCACGATCGGGCTTCGACCCGATCACGCCGTCGCGCTCGGCCTGGACGAAGCTTGCCAGGTCGAGCCATTGGCGTAGCTCGGCGACGTCGTCAGCTGCGTCGTCGTCAAGATCGGAGACGAGCAGCAGGCTGAAGGTGGCTAGCGTCGCGCGAAGCTGAAGCTCGGTCCTGAACGGCGCGACCGCGACGGCTACGCGCTCCTCGGTCCAGGCAAACATTTCGACGAAGTTGGCGGCAGCTTCCTCCGGGGTGGGACGGACGCGCATGCGCACGAACTCGTCTTCAGGCTTCCCCAGCGCGCGCGCGAGCTTCCGCAGCTGCGCCGGTCGCACCTTCTGACCACGCTCGACTCGCGACACCGTCGCCAGCGACACGCCGGCCTCGGCGGCGAGCATGTCCTGTTTCCAGCCGTTGAAGGTCCGCTGCAGCTTCACGAAGTTCGCTATGGCGGCTTCGTCGAGCACGAAGGTTTCGAGTGGTTCGATCGTATCCATGTCCTCAATATGACCGACGCGCCGCGCAAATTAGAGGGCGTATCGCACGTCAGTTCGACGACTTCGCCGTTGCCTCAAAGATGTGGCAGCCCTGATCGAGCAGGGCGGCCAGGACGTCTTCGCGAGAACGCGAAGGCTGCGCCGCGGTGCCGACCAGCCCGCGAGCGACACCGCGTGCGAGACCGCGCGCCAATACCCGTTCGGCCGTCGACACCTTTTGAATGCCAGCGCGCCCATGGACGAAGGTGCTGCGCAACTCGAACAGTTGCCGATAGTCGCGCACGCAGTTCGGATCGTTCAAAAGTGCGGCGATCCGTGCCGCGACCCGATCCGTAGCGGAGCGGCCCTTATGCTTGTCGGGCTTCGGCCGCATCCACTTCTTATGATCCATCTCGAGACCCATTGCCGCTTCGATCGCGGTCATGTGGGCCATCACTTCGTCCATGCCGTCGGCCAGAAAGGCACGAACGAGAAAATGGGCGATCGGCGTTTCGAAAAGGCTCGTCGACCGCGCAGCCTCAAGCTCCCGCCATGCGGCGTCGGTGAAGAGTGCGAGCCCCGCCTTCGCATCCTCATCGAGCGGCAGCTCGGTCGGTCGCTCGAGTTCGACCTCCTCGCCCCAATGATCCTCGACGATCCAAGGCTCGAGGGTGAGGCTGTCGGGGCTGGGCGGCGACGACGGCCGGACGAACAGGTCGTCGTTGAGCGTATAGATCCATGGAATGCGAAAGCCGCGCCAGTCGACCTCCTGCATCGTCGACCAGCGCTCCCAGGGGGCGAGCAGGAGGAAGAACAGCGCCGCCTCAACCGGCGGCGGAAAGCGGCCAAGATGCGGATCGATTTCGCCGAAGTCGCGATTCATCGCCATGTACATGAAGGGTGCTGCTCGGGCTTCGGCCCCGCCGTTCACCGCGAGGGTCTCTTCGATCACCAGCCATTGGAATTGTGCGAGGCGCTTCGCGTCGATCGGCTGGGTCGGAAAATTGCGCGCTAGGCGGGGCGCGTCGAACATCTGCGCCAGTTCGTCCGCGCCGAATTGATGAAGCCGGGCCTGGCCGAAGGCAAGCGGCGGAAGTTCATCGGCGAGATCGAGCGGGCACAGATGCCGCCGTGTAACCGTCTGTCGCGTGAACGCATGGTCGATCGCATTGGCGGCGCTCAGCGGATCGACCGACAAGCTGGCGTGGCCGACTGGCAGCCAGCAGGGAACGCCGAGCGAGCGAATGGCCGTGCTCAGCGCAAAGACCGGCTTGTCGCCACCATAGTCCGCGCGGCAAACATCACTCACCGCAGAGAAGGCGGAAGCGGCCAGAAGGTTATTCGGTCCGGGGCGCGGTACGCGCCACAGCGCTTCGACCGCGCTGATCAAGGCCGGGCTCGCGCCCATCAGTTGCCGTCCGCCGGCGCCAGCGGTAGCCAATCGCGCTCGGCGCGCTCGCGCACGAGACGGGCCTCGAGCCCCGGATCCTTCCGTTCGATACTCTCATTGTAGATATATTCGGCGTCGCGCCAGAATCGTGCGATCGCGGCGACGAACTCCTGAAGCCTTTCCTGCGGGATTCGCATCTGCGCCACACGGGGCGGGCTCGGGGGCAGTGCCCCGCAGCCCGGCGGCATCGGCGGTATGACCGGCCAGAAGTCCGGATAGCGCCGCGCCAGCTCCGCCGCGGAATCGCCGTCGCCGTGCCGGCAGGCGTTACCGAGATGCTGGAGAGCATCGAGCACCGCGAAGCTCGGGAAGGCGTCGAGGCCGATGCCGCGCAGGCCGCGAAACAGCTTCTTAAGCTCTTTCCAGTTGGCCTTCTCAATCTTGGTGGCGAAGGGTTCACCCGGTCTCAAGTCCTTCGCGCAGCCCAGGAGATAGCTGCGTAACTGACGCTCCCAGATCGATTGGATGCAAAGGCCGAAGGCACGCATCGTTTCGAGGCGAACCTCCTCCATGTCGGCCTTCGCGAAGATCGCGCCCGGCCAGTCACTGTTCTCCAACTCATCGATCTTGGTATCGAGCGTGGCGAGCGCCGGCACGATCACATCCTGAAAATAGGATTCAATGGTCATATCGTGCTTGCTGGCTTGGACGTCCGCAAAGCAGTTCTTCCATCGAAACGGGTTCATGGCTGAACCCCCAGCCTCGCCGCCTCGGCGATGTAGTCGCGATAAGCAAAGTTGATGAGATCGCGGACCAGTTCCAACAGCCCACCGGTCGGGAGTCCGTCGAACGGGTCACCATGCGCCAGCTTGTTGCGCCGCTCGGCGAGGGTCGGTTGGGTGTCGCCGGTCAACTGCCCGATCGCTTTCCCGCCACAGCGAACGATCATCGGAATCTGCGCATCGGTCAGGCCGTCGCTGTCGACCATATATTTGAGCAGCGCGGCAAAGCTGCGCTTGCTCTTCGAAACCTTGCCGCCGTAGCGATCCATCACCGCCAGTTCGAGCGCGATCAGAGCGGCGAGTTCGGCCGCCTTGACCAAACCGAGGTCGAGCCACCCGACCAGATACAGGGTCTGGGCGCGATGAAATTTGGCGCGAACGATATCGGGAATGCGCGGGTCGATCCCGAGACTGCCAACCAACGCGCGCCAATCATCGGCTTTCGCCACTTCGATGAATCCTCCCGGATCGCCCGGTAGCGGCCACGGCAGCAGCAACGGAACCGAACGATCTTCAAGGACGATATGATCGGTGTTGCGCATCGCCCGCGATCCTACTCGAAAGTCCGGGGAATGTCGGGCAAGACAGACGCCTCTAACGACGCGCCAACCCATTGATCGTCGATGCGGTGCTCCGCGCGATAATAGTGGAAGTCGCCCGGACCGTCGGCCTTGGTCCTGCCGATCCGCGCCGGCATCGCATAGTCGCGCGGTTCGTCGGCGAGGATGAAGTCGGCGCCGATGCCGGCAGGAAGATGGTAGGTTCGCCGCTTGCGCAACGCGCGCTTCACACGCCTAACCCGGAGGTGCGAGAGGTCGAACGGACCCTCCAGAAACAGGCTCGACCAGCGCTCCGACGAGTACCAATGACCCCCGGCGCTATGCTCGTCGCCGTCCGCGAACCACGACGTCGGATTGCGGTAGAGCATGCAGTCGTCGAGCAGCCCGCGCCAGATGCAGCGGGCCACCGGATCATAATACCAGAGTCCGCCTTGAAGATCTTGGACCCACAATTGCCAAGGAGGCGCTGAGAAGTGGCTGACGTGATAAATGTTGGTGCCAGCGATGCGCTGAACGTCGCCGAGCCGCTTGCGGATGAGGATTGGCACCCAGATCACCGGGACGCTCGCGGCGAGGTAGGCGGTCGTTCGCACTTCCAGCGCCGTATAGTCGAGCGGGCTGTTCTGAACCTCGAGCGCGACGCGGTAGGCGTCGTCCGGTGCGTGCAGCAGCACGTCGGCACGCCGGTCGCCATCGATCGACAGCACCGCGATCTCGACGTCGCACATGAGGCCCCGCGCGCGATAAGCGGTCGCGAAATCCTCTTTCGCCTGTTGGTGTTCCCACGTTTCCAAGGCGGCATAGGAGCAAGCCGCGCCGGGCCGATGCCCGAAGTAGGCTCGGCGAATCCGTCCCTTTGCTAACGCCACCGGCGCCTTGCAGCCGGGGCAGCTGTAAGCGGGCCCCTTTACCGCATGACCAGCTTCGACCCGGCGATCGTCAGCATTGTTGATCGCGACTAGCATGACGGCGCGACGATGCCATCGAAGTCACCGGCCTTGGCGATTTCCCCGATCAGGCCGACCAACCGCGGCTCCTTTTTCACCGCTTGGCGGAAATCCTCGGCTGTCCGCTTGTCGACATACAGCACCTCGCAATAGGCGGCGAGCACGGCGAGGTGGCTGTCATGAAGATCGCTTCCGGGCCGAAGCGCGCGGACCTGACCATGTTTTCGAAGGGCCTCGCCGATCACCCAGCTCGGAAGCATGTCCATCGGCACTTGCTTGAGAGCTTCGAAAGAGCGACCAGTCTCCGACGCAATCACCCGAAGCTGACTGCGGAACACGCCGAGCCGGCTGAGGTCGGCGAGGACGCATTCGTCGCGCACCTCGGCCGCGTCCAAACCCTGATCGACCAGCGACGAGACCAACAGATCGCGCACGGTCGTCCCCGGCGGCGGCAGTATCGCGAGCACGCGATCGAGAAACTCATCGGCCATTGCCCGAGACCGAACTGCGTCTCCCCCCGTGCTTTGCGTCGCTTCCTGCAATGCCCTGGCGTGGATAGTTTCGAGCTGCGCCCGCATCTCCTGCGGTGAATTGATCGCCCCTTTTGAAAGCTCGCCGATCGTCCGGTTTTCGTCGAAAGTGC
>JAGWTW010000060.1 GCA_028868735.1 Hyphomicrobiales bacterium
CCGCTCACGCATTGACGGCGGCGCGAACATTTTCTAGTAATGTCCGGACAAAGTAACAAAGGAAACGCAGGCATGACCGAGGGCGGCAAGCGTCGCATACCCACCCCGACCGGACGCTATTACGAGGACTTCATCGTCGGCGACATCTACGAGCATCGGCCGGGCCGCACGATCACCGAGAGCGACAACATAAATTTCTCGCTCATGACGATGAACCAGCACCCGATGCACTGCGACGCGAATTATGCCGCAAAGAGCGAATTCAAGCGGCCGCTCGTCAATTCCGGCCTGTCGCTCGCCATCATCGTCGGTATGACGGTCAATGACGTGAGCCTGAAGGCGATCGCCAATCTCGGCTGGAAGAACATCAATATCACCGGCCCGGTTTTTCCCGGCGACACGCTCTATGCCGAATCCGAGGTGCTGGAGAAACGCGAGTCGAAGTCCCGCCCGACGCAGGGCATGGTGACCGTCGAAACGCGCGCCTTCAATCAGGACGGCAAGCCGGTGATGGATTTCGTGCGCACGGCGCTCGTGCCGAAGCGCGGGCATGGCGTCGGCGACTGAAGCCGGACAGAAAATCGATCGGGAGGAAGAATTGGCCGCAACGCAAACCGTGAACGCTGGCGCGCGACTGGACCGCCTGCCGATCTCGCGCCTGCACTGGCGCATTCTCTGGCTCATAACCGCCGGCGCGGCGCTCGACGCCTTCGACATTTATCTCGCCGGCGGCGTCGTCGCCGCCATGCTGAAGGAAGGCTTCTCGACGACGCAGCAGAACGCCGTCTTCATCTCGACGACTTTCTTCGGCATGCTGATCGGCGCGGGCTTCGCAGGTTATCTCGGCGACCGGATGGGACGTCGCTATTCCTATCAGTTCAACCTCGCGATCTTCGGTCTCGCTTCGCTCGCGGCCTGCTTTGCGCCAAACATCACGGTTCTCACGGTCCTGCGTTTCATCATGGGCATCGGCATGGGCGCCGAACTCGTGGTGGCGGCCGGCACGCTCTGCGAGTTCATTCCGCCAGCCTATCGCGGCCGCTGGATTTCCATGCTCGGCATCGTCACCAACGCCGGCCTGCTGCTCGCGTCCTCGATCGGGTTCTTCGTCATTCCCAATCTCGGCTGGCGTTATATGTTCGCCATCGTCGGCGTCGGCGCGCTGATCGTCTGGGTCTTGCGCAAGAAGATGCCGGAAAGTCCGCGCTGGCTCGAGGCCGTGGGCCGTCTCGACGAAGCGGAGGCGACGTTGCGCGCGTTCGAGCAGGAAGCCGGGCAGGGCCGCGATCTGCCGCCGCCTGCGATCGTGCGCCAGCGTCCCGTCGTCGCGACGCCGTTCTCCACGCTGTTCCGGCCGGGCATGATCGGCCGCACCGTCACGGCCGCGCTCACGGTCATGGCCGTCAATGTCTCGGTCTACGGTTTCGTCGCCTGGTTGCCGACATTTCTCCTGAAGCAGGGGATGACGATCGTGCATTCGCTGGGCTTCACCACGCTGATGTCCTTCGGAAGCGTCGCCGGCGCGCTGGTCGGCATGGCGGTCGGCGACCGTTTCTCGCGGCAGAAATCCCTGCTCGCGACCTGCTTCGCCATCGCCGCGCTCGGGCTGATCTACCCGAATTTGCACGACACGACCGAGGTCACGATCGTCGGTTTCTGCCTGGTCACCGCGATCTATACGCTCGTGACCCTCGGGCTCTACGCCTATGTGCCGGAGCTGTTTCCGACGGAATATCGTCTGCGCGGCACCGGAGTCGCCGGCGTCTGCGGCCGCGCCGCCTCGATCACGACGCCGTACCTCGCGATCTATCTCTTCGACAATTTCGGCGTGCGCGGGGTTCTGTGGATGGTGATCGTCATGCTGGCGGCGTTGTGCACGGCGATCCTGACGCTGCGGATCGAGACGGCGAAAATCTCGCTCGACGACAATGGCGCGTCCGCCGGCGGCGAAAACGGCCTTGCCGCCGCGGTCGCGCATGATCAGGGCATCTAGCAGGGCAGTCAGGGAGACGCAGATGAACGTCGTCGACAAATCCATTCACGCCGGCCGCCGCGGGACGATCTCCGGCCGGCTCGCCGACTTCGCGCTCGATCTGACGTTCGACGCGATCCCCGAGCGGATCCGCGAGCGGGCGAAATATCTGATGTTGGACGCGATCGGCATAGCTTACGCTTCGCAGGGGTTTCCCTTCGCCGACGCGGCCATGGCCGCGATTTCAAGCCTCAGCTCCGGCGAAGCGGCGGTGATCGGTTACGGCCGCAAGCTCGCCATGCGCGACGCGGCGCTCGTCAACGGGCTGCTGGCGCACGGGCTCGACTATGACGACACGCATTCGCCGGGCGTCATCCATGCGACGGCGTCCAGCCTGCCGCTGGCGCTCGCGCTCGGCGACAGGTTGAAATTGTCCGGGCGCGATTTTCTGTGCGCCTATATCGCCGCTATGGAAGCCTCGACGCGCCTTGGATCGGTTGCAAAAGGCGGCTTTCATCAGGTCGGTTTTCATCCGACCGGGCTCATAGGGATATTCGGTTGCGCGCTCGCCGCCGCGCGCATGATCGGCCTGACGCGGGACCAGGCCGTGATGGCGCAGGGCATTGCGCTTTCCATGGCCGCCGGCAGCCTCGAGTTCCTGGAAGACGGCGCCTGGACGAAGCGCATGCATCCGGGATGGGCGGCCTCCAGCGCGATCACGGCTGCGACCATGGCGAAGCACGGTTTCATCGGGCCGGGCGCCGCCTATGAAGGGCGCTTCGGTCTCTTCGCCTCGCACCTTGGTCCGCTCATGGACAACGCCGATCTCGCGCTTTCGATCGACGGCCTCGGCCAGGTCTGGCAAATCGATGAAGTCGCTATCAAGCCCATTCCTGCTTGTCATTTCACACACGCGGCGGCTGACGCCGCCATCGCCCTCAGCAATGCGGTGAAAGGCGCCGACATCCGCTCCGTCCGCGTGCTCGTGCCGGCAGAGGTCATCAAGACAGTCTGCGAACCGGAGGAGAACAAGAAAGCGCCGGCCAACAGCTACGACGCGCAATTTTCGATCCCCTATATCGTCGCAACCGGGCTCCTGCGCGGGCGGTTCACGCTCGATGAGCTCGAAGACAAGGCGATAGCAGACCACGACGTCCTTACGCTCGCCCAACGCGTCAATTACGCCGCAGACCCGGCGTCAACCTTTCCGAAGCACTACACCGGCGAGGTAATCGTGACGCTGAACGACGGCCGGACGATCCGCCATCGCGAGGGCGTCAATCGCGGATGCAGCGATCGGCCGCTTTCGAACGCGGAAATCGAAGCGAAATATTTCGACAACGCCTGCAGGCTGCTGCCACGCGCACGCGCCGATATCGTGCGCGACGCGGTCGTTGGCGTCGATAGCGGCTCCACGACCGCCCTTGCCGATATTCTCGCGCATCCAGCGAAATAAGGAGAGCGGACAATGAACATCGCCTTCGCCGCCGAGCGGCAAAGCGAAGAGACCATGATTCTCGACGCCGTCGACAAGTTTCTCGAGGCGGACGTGCGGTCCTACGCGCACGATCTCGAAGCGCGCGACGAATATCCCGCCGAGATCGTCGAGAAAATGAAAGCTATGGGGCTATTCGGATGCCTCATTGCGCCGGAATATGGCGGCCTCGGCCTGTCGTCCACGACATATGCAAAGATCATCGAGCGCATTTCCGCCGTGTGGATGTCGGTGTCGGGCATTCTCAATTCGCACATCATTATGGCCGCGGCTGTCCAGCGTAACGGTACGCAGAAGCAGAAGGATCATTACTTGCCGCTGTTTGCGACCGCTGAACTGCGCGGCGGCATAGCGCTCACAGAACCCGATTGCGGAACTGACCTGCAGGCGATCCGCACCATAGCAAAACGCGAAGGGAACGACTACGTCGTTAACGGCGCGAAGACGTGGATCACGAATTCCTATTACGGCAATTGCTTTGCGCTGCTGGTGAAGACCGACCCGAACGCCGACCCGCGCCACAAAGGCATGAGCCTGCTCATCGCGGAAAAAGGTCCGGGCTTCCACGTCGCGAGGAAATTGCCGAAACTTGGCTATCGCGGCATCGATACCTGCGAACTCTATTTCGAGGACTATCGTGTGCCGGCCGACCGCCTGATCGGCGGCGTCGAGGGTAGGGGACTGAAGCACATTCTGAACGGTCTGGAGCTCGGACGCATCAATGTGGCGGCGCGCGGCGTCGGCGTTGCGGACGCCGCGCTGAAGGAGGCCGTGACCTACGCGCAGACGCGAAAGACTTTCGGCAAGCCTATCTGCGAGCATCAGGCGATCCAGTTGAAGCTGGCGGAAATGGCGACGCGCGTGGAGGCCGCGCGGCTCCTCACCTATCGCGCGGCGGAAGCCTTCGATCGCGGGGACCGCTGCGACATGGAGGCCGGAATGGCCAAATATTTCGCGACCGAAGCGGCGGTGGAGAATGCGACGGAGGCGATGCGCATCCACGGCGCGTACGGCTATTCGAAGGAATTCAACGTCGAGCGCCTGTATCGCGACGCGCCGCTGCTCGTTATCGGCGAGGGCACCAACGAAATGCAGCGCATCATCATCGCGCGGCAATTGATTGCGAGGAATCCGGCATGAGCGGTCATCTGCCGCTCCAGGGCGTGCGCATTCTAGCCGTCGAGCAATATGGCGCTGGTCCGTTCGGCACACAGCATCTCGCCGATCTCGGCGCCGAAGTCATCAAGATCGAGAATCCTCGCGAAGGTGGCGACATCGGCCGACAGATCGGCCCCTATTTTTTCGGAGAGAACGACAGTCACTTCTACGAAGCCTTCAATCGAAACAAGAAGTCGATCGCGCTCGACCTCAAACAGACGGAAGGAAAGACGGTCTTTCTCGATCTCGTGAAGACCGCCGACGCCGTGCTCGACAATTTGCGTGGCGACTTGCCGGCCAAGCTCGGCCTCGACTACGAGAGCCTGTCGAAAGTCAATCAGAAGATCGTCTGCGTCCATCTCTCTGCTTACGGCCGCACGGGCTCGCGCGCGTCATGGCCTGGTTACGATTATCTGATGCAGGCCGAGGCGGGCTATCTATCGCTGACAGGCGAGCCGGACGGTCCGCCCTCGCGCGCCGGCCTCTCGCTTGTCGATTTGTCGACGGGGGTGACGGCCGCCATGGCGTTGCTCGCCGGCGTGATCGACGCGATGAAGACGGGCAAGGGCCGCGATCTGGACGTCAGCCTGTACGACACGGCGCTTCATAACGTACTCTATCTCGGCACGTGGTATCTCAACGGCGGCCATGTCACGCGCCGTCAGCCGCGTTCGAGCCATCCGTCGCTGACGCCGAGCCAGCTCTATAAGACGAAGGATGGCTGGATCTTCATCATGTGCCAGAAAGAAAAATTCTGGCGGGTCCTCTGCGAAGCGCTCGGACGACCGGATTGGATCGAAGACCCCGACTACGCGACTTTCGCTGCGCGATTGAAAAATCGGCCGCGCGTCAATGCGGCGTTAGACGAAGCTCTCTCCGCGAAGACGACTGACGAATGGATGGCGGAAATTGCGGGTCGCGTACCGGCCGCGCCGGTTTATGACGTCGCGCAAG
This sequence comes from Hyphomicrobiales bacterium, assembly GCA_028868735.1. Lineage (GTDB taxonomy): Bacteria > Pseudomonadota > Alphaproteobacteria > Rhizobiales > Beijerinckiaceae > JAJXWB01. Next base: position 5,580 of record JAGWTW010000060.1, read on the forward strand.
CGCTCGACAATGAGTTCGCCCGCGAACAGGAGCGTATAGTCGCATTCCGTCATTCCGAACATGGAGAAGTGAAGGGCATTGCATCGCCCGTCCGGGTCTCCGGAGCACAGCCTCCGACGGAAGCAGCCCCGGGGCTCGGGCGCGACACGGATGACCTCCTCAGAAAAATCGGCTATTCGACGGAGCGGCTCGCCAGCCTCCGCAGCAGCGGGGCGATCGGCTGAAGAGAGAGGGCTCGGGCAATGTCGGCGCCGCCGCAACCACGTTATCGACAGGTCGCGCAGACGCTCGTCAACGAAATTCAATCCGGACGTTATCCAGTCGGAGAGCTGATTCCGACAGAAATGGAATTGTGCGAACAGTTCGGCGCGAGCCGATTCACCGTACGCGAGGCCATCAAGCAACTTGTCGAACTCGGCCTGGTCAGTCGACAGGCAGGCGTTGGCACGAAGGTGCTCGCGAGAAATCCGAAATCGAACTACCGGCAGGTGATGCAGGACATCTCGGACCTGCGTCAATACACTGCCGACACCGAACTCGAAATTCACGATGCGCGCATGATGATCGTGCGCGGCGACCTGTGCGCGACGCTCGAAGCGAGCGAAGGCCAAAGCTGGTTGCGCATCGAGGGCATTCGTCGCATCGGCGACCGCAAGACTCCGCCTATATGTCTGACGGAAATTTACATTCATCCTGCCTTTCGGGCGGTGCAAAATCTCGGCGGTCGCTCTACTGTGCCTGTCTACATGCGGATCGAGGAGCAGTTCGGCGAACGCGTAAGCGAGGTCCAGCAGCAAATCAGGGCCGCAACCCTCAGCAGACGCATCGCGGCGCAGCTCGACGCAAGGCCAGGCGCGCCTGCGCTGCTCGTCAACCGCTTTTATCGCAACAAGCGCGGCGAATTGATAGAGGCCGCGTTTTCGACGCATCCTGCCGACAGGTTCAGCTATTCGCAGACCTTTTTGCGGGATTGGCGCAGCGCAAGCCCGGAGGGAAAATAGGATGGCGGCAGAGCGAAGCCTCCTCTTCGTACCAGGCGACCGGCCCGAAAGGTTTGGCAAGGCGCTGGCCTCCGGCGCCGATCGCGTCATCATCGACCTCGAAGATGCAGTGGCGCCGGAAGCAAAGGGCGCGGCGCGGCAGAATCTTGTGCGTTGGCTGGAGAGCGCGGATGCGCGCGACGTGATCGTTCGCGTCAACGCCGTCACGACTGCTTGGTACGAAGACGACATGCGCGCGCTTGGACCGCAGACATCTGTGATCGGCCTCATGGCGCCGAAAGCAGAGGAGCCGGATGCGATCGCGGCGATGCGCGCAAGGATGCGAAATGGGACGGCTCTTTACGGTCTCGTCGAAACAGTGCGCGGTTTTGCGCAATTGCGACGCGTCGCGCAGGCGAAGGGAGTCACGCGGCTTGCGTTCGGTTCTGTCGATTTCTGCCTGGAAACGGGTATCGAAGGGCAGGGCGCCGAGCTCGATTTCGTACGTGCGCAATTGACCGTCGAGAGTTGCCTTGCCGGACTTGCCGCGCCTATCGAAGGCGTGACGGTGGACATCAAATCGCAGGAGACCCTGGAAGCCGACGTAACGCGCGCCCGAAAATACGGGTTTGGCGGCAAGCTCTGCATTCACCCGGCGCAAGTCGCGGCGATCAATCGCGGTTTTTCGCCGAGCGTCAGTCAGATCGACTGGGCGAGGCGCGTCCTGTCCGCTGCGCGCGCTGGCGCCGGCGCGACGACGGTCGACGGCAAGATGGTGGATCGGCCTGTCATCCTGCAGGCGGAGAAGATACTTGCGCAGGCAGGCGCAGAGGTCTGAGCCTGCAAGCGGCTCTCAATCGAACAGGTCGGGAAGAAGGCATGAGCACCGCGCTTCGTCAGTCGATCATAGACGCGTGTCTGCGCATGAACGCACTAGGCTTGAACCAGGGTACGTCGGGCAATATCAGCTTGCGGCATGAGGACGGCATGTTGATCACGCCGACGAGTACGCCCTATGAAAGGATGACGCCCGACCAGATCGTTTTCATGAAACTCGATGGCGCCGTCGTCGGGCAAGGGCGCCCCTCGAGCGAATGGCGATTTCATCTCGACATTCTCCGGTCTCGGCCTGAGACAAACGCGGTGGTGCACGCCCATCCGCCCTATGCGACGACGATCGCGATCCTTGGGCGCGACATTCCGCCAATCCATTACATGGTGGCGGCCGCCGGCGGCGATACGATCCGTTGCGCGGACTATGCGACCTTCGGCACGGAACAGCTCTCACGCAATGCGATCAAAGCACTGGAGGACCGCACAGCCTGTCTGCTCGCCCATCACGGCATGATCGCGATCGGCGCCACGCTCGACCGCGCCATGTGGCTTGCTGTCGAAGTGGAGACGCTGGCGCGGCAGTATCATGGATGTCTCGCCATCGGCGACCCGCCGGTTCTGTCGAAAGCGGAAATCGAGCGCGTTCGCGAGAAGTTTGCCGGCTACGGCGTGAAATAGGTTATTTCTTCTTGAGGCCGATGAGATGCGCGGCGTGGCGTAGCGCCAGCTCGTAGCCATGGACGCCGAACCCCGCCATTACGGCGTCCGCGCGATGCGAGACATAGGAATGGTGGCGGAACGCTTCGCGCTTGTGCACCTGGGAAATGTGCACCTCGATCACCCAACCCTCGAACGTATTGAGCGCGTCGAGCAATGCGACCGACGTGTGCGTGAATGCGGCGGGATTGATCACGATCGCGGCCGCCTTTTCACGCGCCTCGTGTATCCAGTCGATCAGTTCGTATTCCCGATTCGACTGCTGGAATGAGATGTCGAGCTTGAGCTGCTTGCCGAGCGTCCGACACGCGTTCTCGATATCGGCGAGCGTATCGCGCCCGTAAATCTCCGGCTGCCGCTTGCCCAGGAGGTTGAGATTCGGGCCGTTGAGGATGGTGACGAGGCGGCTCATGATCGGCGATTCCGGCATAGGGAAACTACCGGCTTGGCGTGGCGACGCGGGCCAGTCAAGCCCACCGCTTCGTCCCCGGCGATGCGGTCGAGCGCGCGCCAAATGTTTTGGCTGTCGGTCGTTTGAATCGTCAATTGCACCCTTTCTGTGCAGTACGCGGGCGTCGCACCGATTGCCTCTCAAATGTGCTGATTTCGTGTGGCGCGCTGGAGTAAAGCAGCGTGGGATGGCGCTTTCGTTCTCTAGAATTGATAGATATCAAGTCTGTAATTGATTGAAAGTCAAAGGGATTTTGTGGCACGCACCTTGCGACGCCGCTCGCAGATCGGAGCGCGTCCATGCGGGAAAAACTGGTTGTTGTCGGAAATGGCATGGCGGGCATCCGCACGGTCGAGGAGCTGATCGAGCGGACCCCGGACCTCTATGACATCGTCGTGTTCGGCTCGGAGCCTTACGGGAACTACAACAGAATCCTGCTGTCGCCGGTTCTGGCCGGCGAGAAGAAAATTGAGGACATCATCCTCAACGACGACGCCTGGTATGCCGACAACGGCATTGTGCTGCACAAAGGCAAGGCCATCGTCCGAATCGATCGTAGAAACCGGTGCGTGGTTACGGCGGACGGCCTCGTTGAAACCTATGACCGGCTGCTGATCGCCACAGGTTCCCTGCCGATCATGCTGCCGATCCCCGGGCGAGATCTCGCTGGCGTCATGGCCTTCCGCGACATCGGGGATGTCGAGGGCATGCTGGACGCAGCGGCCCACTACAAGACTGCCGTCGTCATCGGCGGCGGTCTGCTCGGGCTCGAAGCCGCAAACGGCCTCATGAAGAAGGGCATGCAGGTGACTGTTGTCCATCTCATGGACGTCCTGATGGAGCGTCAGCTCGACGCCGAGGCCGCCGGCCTGTTGCGCAAGTCTCTCGAAGACAGGGGCATGCGCTTCGTTATGGGCGCGCGAACGGAGGCGTTAATCGGCGACGGCGGTCGTGTCGCCGGCGTGAGACTCGCTGACGGTCATACGCTGCCGGCGGAGCTGGTCGTCATGGCGATCGGCATAAAGCCGAATGTCGAATTAGCGCGCCGCGCGGGCGTTCACTGCGACCGTGGCATTGTCGTCGACGACACGATGCTCAGCTATGACGGCCGCATCTATGCGGTCGGCGAATGCGCGCAACACCGCGGTGCGGTCTACGGTCTCGTGGCTCCGCTGTTCGAACAGGCGAAGGTCTGCGCCAATCATCTCGCGCGCAAGGCGTTTGCATCCTACAAGGGATCGATCACCTCGACGAAACTCAAGGTGACAGGCGTCGATCTCTTTTCCGCGGGCGAGTTTTCCGGCGGTCCGGGCGACGAAGACATTGTGATGAAAGACGCGAAGGCAGGCGTCTACCGACGCCTGGTTCTGCGCGACAACAGGATTGTCGGCGCAGTGCTCTACGGCGACGCTATTGACGGCGCCTGGTACTTCAAGCACATGCGGTCCGGCACCGACGTGTCCGACATGCGACGCCAGCTCATTTTCGGCGAAACAAACCTTGGAGACTCTGGCCACGGGGGCGGCGACGTCGTCGCGAAAATGGCCGCCGATGCGGAGGTCTGCGGCTGCAACGGCGTCTGCAAGGGCGCGATCGTCGACGCGATCGCGCAGAAGCGCCTGTTTACGCTTGACGATGTGCGCTCTCATACCAAGGCGTCGTCTTCTTGCGGTTCGTGCACCGGTCTCGTCGAGCAAATCCTCGCCTCGACGCTCGGCTCCGACTATTCCATCGCGCCGAAGGAAAAGCCCATGTGCGGGTGCACAGATCACGCGCACGATGTCGTGCGCAAGACGATCGTGCAGAACCAGTTGCACTCGATCCGCGCCGTCATGGACTTTCTCGAGTGGAAGCGCCCGGATGGTTGCCATGCCTGCCGTCCTGCGCTCAACTACTATCTGGTTTGCGCTTGGCCCGGCGAGTACGAGGATGACTACCAGTCTCGCTTCATCAACGAACGCGCCCATGCAAACATCCAGAAGGATGGCACGTACTCGGTCGTCCCGCGCATGTGGGGCGGGCTTACGACGTCCAGCGAGCTGCGCGCCATAGCGGATGTCGCCGATCGTTATGCGATCCCGACAGTGAAAGTCACAGGCGGGCAGCGAATCGACCTCTTGGGCGTACCGAAAGACAGGCTGCGTGACGTATGGGCGGACCTCAACGCGGCCGGCATGATTTCAGGCGCTGCCTATGCGAAAGGCTTGCGTACGGTAAAGACTTGCGTCGGCGCCGAATGGTGCAGGTTCGGCACGCAAGATTCCACAGGCCTCGGCGTCAAGCTCGAAAAGATGTGCTGGGGCTCGTGGACGCCGCACAAAGTGAAGCTCGCCGTCTCAGGCTGTCCCCGTAATTGTGCGGAAGCAACGATAAAAGACCTTGGCATCATCTGTGTCGAATCCGGTTACGAGATTCAAATCGGCGGAAATGGAGGCGTTAAGGTCCGCGCGACCGAACTTTTGACCAAGGTCGCGACCGAGGAGGAGGCGCTCGAAATCACGGGCGCATACATGCAGCTCTATCGCGAGCAAGCTCGCTATCTCGAGCGTACCGCGCATTGGATCGAGCGGGTGGGACTGTCTTACGTAAAGACGCGGATCGTCGACGATCCAGACGGGCGCCGCGCGCTGCACGAAAGATTTCTGCATTCGCAGAAATTCGCGCAATTCGATCCATGGGCGGAGCGGGTCGCAGAGCCGGGCTTTGATCGCGAATTCAACTCGATGAAGGAGCTTGCCTGACATGAACGACTGGGTCGACATCGGGGTCATCGGCGACATACCCCGGCTCGGGGCGCGCGCCGTCCGCGCAGCCGAAACGAAGATCGCCGTTTTTCGTACGGATGACGACAGGCTGTTTGCGCTCGAGGACAAATGTCCTCATAGGAGCGGACCGCTCAGTCAGGGCATTGTACACGGGTGCCGCGTCACGTGCCCGCTCCACAATCTCGTCATCGATCTGCAAAGCGGCGAAGCGGTCGCGCCCGACGAAGGAAGAGTTGGCCGGTTCGACGTGCGTCTCGTTGGCGATCGAATTCAGCTGGACCTGCCCGGCGCGCGCGGGCGACATCTCGAGCTAGCTTAGCTCAGGTAAAGGGGCTTTGGCCCATATTCTGCATCGAAATCCTGCGGAACGCCGGCGCGACGTAGCGACCGGCGTAAGGAAGGAGCCGACATGGCCTATCTCGCGCCTACCGAATTCGTCACCAAAATGATCGACGCAGGCGAATCCAAGATATTCATGTCAACGCGCGACACCGTGATCCGCGCCTATATGGCAGGCGCGATCCTCGCGTTGGCGGCATGGTTCGCAGTCACCATCAATGTCAATACGGGCGTGCCCCTCATCGGCGCGGTTCTGTTCCCGGTCGGCTTCTGCATGCTCTATCTCCTGGGGTTTGACTTGCTGACCGGCGTCTTTGTTCTTGCGCCCCTCGCGTTTCTTGACAAGCGCCCGGGCGTCACGATCGGCGGTGTCTTGCGCAATTGGGGTCTGGTATTCGTCGGCAACTTTCTCGGCGCGCTTACCGTCGCCTTCATGATGGCGTTCATCACGACTTACGGATTCTCGACCGCGCCGGACAAGGTCGGAGCGGTGATCGGCAGCATCGGGGAGGGGCGCACGCTTGGCTACGCGAAATATGGTCTTGCCGGCATGGCGACGCTGTTTCTGCGCGGCATGCTCTGCAACTGGATGGTGTCGACCGGCGTCGTCGGCGCCATGATCTCAACCCACGTGAGCGGGAAAGTGATCGCTATGTGGATGCCGATCATGCTGTTCTTCTTCATGACTTTCGAACACTCTGTCGTGAACATGTTTCTGTTCCCGGCCGGTTTGATGCTTCACGCCCCTTTCTCGATCGCCGACTATTTCATCTGGAACGAAATTCCGACCGCGATCGGCAATCTCGCTGGCGGCCTGGCGTTCACCGGTCTGACGCTCTATGCAACGCACGCGCGCACCGCTCCCGCGCGCGATGCGCGATCGCAACGGGTGGCGGCTTGATCTGATATCGGATGCAGCGACCCGGCCCACAAGGCGCCGGGTCGTGCAGTCGTCTCGCAATGGCGCGCAAGCTTCGGCTCTCGATCGGCCAGCATTCCGACAAGGGACGAAAGCGGGCCAATCAAGACTTTTACGGGGCGCTCGTTCCCGGGCCGGACGCGCTCGGTGCGAAGGGCGCCGTGATCGCGATCGCCGACGGCGTGAGTTCAAGCAATGTGAGCCACATCGCGGCCGAGTCCGCGATCAAGGCGTTGATGACGGACTACTATTGCACGTCCGACGCCTGGAGCGTGAAGACCAGCGCCCAGCGCGTGATCTCGGCTACAAATTCATGGCTACATGGGCAGACGATGCGATCGGATCGGCGCTTCGATCGCGACAAGGGCTATATCTGCACGTTGAGCGCGATCATCGTCCAGTCGACGACAGCGCACATTTTTCACGTCGGCGACTCTCGAATCTACCGCCTTGTCGGCGGAGACCTCGAGCAATTGACGCGTGATCACAGGATCGTCGAGTCGGCGGAAGAAAGCTACCTCTCACGTGCGCTCGGCGCCGACTCGCAAGTCGAGATCGACTATCAGGCGGTAGGCGTAAGCGCCGGCGATATCTTCATCCTCGCGACAGACGGCGTTTACGATTTCATCGACGAGCGATCGACGGTGCAGGCGATCCGGGAAAACCCGGGCGCCCTGGACCTGGCTGCCGCTTCGATAGTCGCTCAGGCGCTGAATTGCGGCAGCGACGACAACCTCACAGTCCAGATCGTGCGGATCGAGTCGACGCCCGCCGCCGGGGCGGGCGAGATGGCGCAATCCGCAGTCGATCTGCCGGCGCCGCCACTTCTGCGAGCTCGAGATAGATTCGAAGGCTATACGATCGTTCGTGAACTGCATGCGAGCAGTCGTAGTCACGTCTATCTCGCCAGCGATGCATCAGCCAACGAACTCGCCGTCATCAAAATCCCCTCTGTGGATCTCGGTGAGGATGCTGACTATCGCCGACGCTTTCTAATGGAAGAATGGATAATGCGGCGCATCGACAGCGCGCACACGCTCAAGGCCTGGAAGGCCGATCGCCCCCGTCGTTCGTTGTATGTAGTGACCGAATATGTCGAAGGCCAGACGCTCGCCCAATGGATGCTCGATCATTCCGACGCCGACCTCGAGACGGTGCGAGGGATTGTAGAGCAGATCGGCAAGGGACTGCGCGCGATGCACCGCCTGGAAATGATCCACCAGGACGTGCGGCCGGCCAATATCATGATCGACCGTAACGGAGCCGTGAAGATCATCGACTTCGGCGCGACATCGGTCGCGGGCGTTCCGGAAAGCGCGCCGGGCGCTGGCCAAATCCTCGGCACTCATCAATATGCCGCGCCTGAATATTTCATCGGAGATCCGGGGTCGACGCGCTCCGATATCTACTCGCTGGGAGTCATCGCCTATCAAATGCTCTCCGGCCGCCTGCCGTATGGCGCGCAGGCGTCGCGCGCACGGTCTCGCGCCGCGCAACGCAAGCTGCGGTACAGGAGCGTATTGTCCGAGAGCCGCGAAACGCCGGCCTTTGTCGACGCTGCGATCCGTAAGGCCGTACATTGGGATCCGCGCCAACGTTATGCCGAGGTGTCGGAATTTTTGGAAGACATGCGGAAGCCGGGCCCGCAATTTCGCCTGGATCGTCGACAGCCGCTGATCGAGCGCGACCCACAATTGTTCTGGAAAGTGTTATCGCTCGGGCTCGCGCTCATTGTCCTCATGTTGCTCGCCGCCCGCCGTTAGCCGCCGCCGAAGATTTGTGCGGCGCCGGCAAAGGAATAGGCGCCTGCCCGCCTTCTGCCCTGCGTTCAAATTGCAGGCAATGTGCCTCGGTACGCGCGATCGCGCCTCCTTTCGCGGGAAAGCGGGTCATCCCCCTGAACAGTGTCGGCTTCACAAATATCAATTGTTAAGCCAAGAATTAATGACTGTAACTTCAAGTAGATGGCACAGCGCTTGCGAAACACACACTCAAATGGAGTGCGTGATGCGCGAGAGACTTGTCGTCATCGGAAACGGCATGGCTGCCGGCAGGCTCGTCGAGGAGTTGCTCGAACGTGCGCCGGATCGCTACGACATCGTCATCTTCGGCGCCGAGCCGCGCGTCAATTACAATCGCATCATGCTGTCGCCCGTCTTGGCCGGTGAAAAGCGTTTCGAAGACATCGTCGTACACGACGAAGATTGGTATGCCCGAAACGGCGTCACGTTGCGTCGAGGAGAAAGGGTTGTCGCGATTGATCGGACCGCGCGCGAGGTGACGACGGATAGCGGCGTCCGCGCTTCGTATGACGAACTCGTCATCGCCACCGGTTCCGAGCCTGTCGTCATTCCCGTTCCGGGAAATGACTTGCCGGGCGTCGTGACCTTTCGCGACCTCGACGACGTGGAGGCGATGCTCGCGGCGGCGGCGATTGGGTCGCGCGCAGTCGTCATCGGGGGCGGTCTTCTTGGGCTTGAGGCCGCTGCCGGCCTCGCCGCCAACGGCATGCGCACATCGCTTGTTCATCTCATGCCGACGCTCATGGAGCGGCAGCTCGACGAGCAGGCGGGAATCCTTCTTCGCCAGGCTGTCGAAAGCCGTGGAATCGTCGTCCACACCGGCGCCAACACACGCGCTATCGCCGGAAACACGCGGGTGACCGGCGTGGAGCTTGATGACGGACGTACGCTTGAAGCGGATCTGGTCGTAATGGCGGCCGGCATTCGCCCGAATACGCGACTGGCCGGCGGGGCTGGTATTCGCGTGGATCGTGGCGTGATCGTCGACGATTACTTGCGCACAAGCGATCCGCACATCTCTGCGATTGGAGAATGCGTGCAGCACCGAGGCAAGTGTTACGGGTTAGTCGGGCCTATTTACGATATGGCCGCTTCTCTCGCCACGCGCCTCGCCGATGGCAGCGGCGTCCCGTTCCGCGCGGGGGACCAGTCGACCAAACTGAAGGTGACTGGGATCGACTTGTATTCGGCTGGCGAATTTGCCCCTGCGGAGGGGAGGCAGGACATTGTCGTCAATGATCCGGCGCGCAGAACTTATCGGCGCGTCGTTCTGGATGGGTCCCGTCTTGCGGGCGTTGTTTTGTACGGAGATACACGCGACAGCGGCTGGTATCTCGATCTTCTGAAGCGCGGGACCGACGTCGCCGCGCTGCGCGAGACGCTGATCTTCGGCAGAAGCCTCGGCGATGCGCGCGCGGAGCCGGCAGCATGAATAAGCGCGATGCGATTGCGACGACCTGCGCCTATTGCGGTGTCGGTTGCGGCGTTAGAGCGGAGTGTGGATCCGGCGGCGCTGTCAGGATCGAAGGCGACCGCGATCATCCCGCCAATTTCGGTCGGCTGTGCGTAAAGGGGGCCGCGCTCGCTGAAACGCTCGTCGCCGATGAGAGGCTGCTCCACCCGCAGATTGGTGGCGTCCGCGCCAGCTGGTCGATGGCGCTCGATCTCGTTGCGCGCCGCTTCAGCGAGACGATCGCGATGCACGGACCGGAGTCCGTTGCTTTCTATGTGTCGGGCCAGCTGCTCACGGAGGATTACTACGTCGCCAACAAGCTGATGAAGGGGTTTATCGGGTCGGCGAATATCGACACGAATTCGAGGCTGTGCATGTCAGCCTCCGTCGCCGGCCATAAGCGGGCGTTCGGAGCCGACGTCGTTCCCGGCGTGTACGAGGATCTGGAGACCGCCGATCTCATCGTTCTCGTCGGCTCGAATCTGGCATGGTGTCATCCCGTGTTGTTTCAGCGCATCGCGAAGGCGCGCGAGGCGCGGAACGGGCTTCCTCGTGTCGTAAATATCGATCCGCGTCGGACCGCGACCAGCGAGATAGCTGATCTTCATCTTGCGATTGAGCCGGGAACGGACGTCGCTCTGTTTCTCGGACTTCTGCGGGAAATCGGAGTAGCGGCCGCAATTGACGTCGGATTCGTGGGTGCGCACACGGAAGGCGCGGAAAGGGCTCAGCGCGTTGCAGACGACTGGACGATCCAGGCCGTCGCGAGGCGCTGCGGTTTGTCGCGCGAAGATGTTTCCCGGTTCTACGATCTGTTCGTGCGGACGGAGAAGGCGGTCACCGTCTATTCGCAGGGCGTCAACCAGTCGAGCGCCGGGGTCGACAAGGTGAACGCGATCCTGAACTGTCACCTCGTCACAAACCGCATCGGTCGTCCGGGAATGGGGCCGTTCTCGGTCACGGGCCAGCCGAATGCGATGGGTGGACGCGAGGTTGGCGGCCTGGCGAACCAACTCGCTGCCCATATGGAGCTGGACAACCCTGCGCACCGCGCGATCGTCCAGTCGTTCTGGTCGTCGCCGCGCCTACCGACGGCTCCTGGCTTGAAAGCAGTGGATCTGTTTCGCGCGATAGGCGACGGTCGCGTCAAAGCCGTCTGGATCATGGGCACGAACCCCGTCGACAGTCTGCCAGACGCCGACGCTGTCCGAGGCGCGCTGGCGAATTGTCCGTTCGTCGTCGTATCGGACGTGGTCGAAAAGAACGATACGACGGCCTACGCGCATGTTCTTCTGCCTGCACAAGCCTGGGGCGAAAAGGACGGGACCGTAACCAATTCCGAGCGACGCGTTTCGCGACAACGCGGCTTTCGCGGGGCGATAGGCGAGGCGATGCCCGATTGGTGGGCTGTGTGCGGAGTCGCGCGCCGCATGGGCTTTGCAAAGTCGTTCGACTATGGCGGCCCGGCGTCGATTTTCCGTGAACACGCCGCTCTATCCGGGGTCGGAAACCACGGGGCTCGCGCTTTCGACATTTCAGGAGCGGCCCGCATAAGCGATCTCGATTATCAGTCGATGCGGCCGTTTCGGTGGCCCTGGCGGTGTGGCGAACCGGCCAACGAAACGCCGAAGCGCTTCTTCGCGAACGGAACCTATTTCACAGCGAATGAGCGCGCAAGAATAGTTGAGACGCCATTTCGCGAACCGATGTCGAAGCGCACGATCGCGGCGCCGTTTATTCTAAATACCGGCCGCGTACGGGACCAATGGCACACGATGACGCGCACAGGCGTGGCGCCGAGGCTGGCGCAGCACATTTGCGAGCCGTTCGTGGAAATCGCGCCGCGTGACGCAGAACAACTGGGCGTCGAGGACGACGGACTTGTTCGGATTTCGAACGCGCGCGGCGCGATCGTCGCGCGCGCGAGAGTGACCGAAGGTCAACGCGATGGAAGCATATTCGCGCCCATTCACTGGACCGACCAGTTCGCGAGCGCAGGCCGGGTTGACGCGCTTGTGGCGCCGCACCTCGATCCGATCGCCGGACAGCCGGAATCCAAGGCCAGCGTGGCGCGCGTGGAGGCGTTGCGGCCCGACTGGTTCGCCTTCGCATTGTCGCGCGTGAAGCCCGATCTCTCATCAACGGACTACTGGGCGCTTGCGCGCATCGCTGGAGGATTTCGGTTCGAGCTTGCAGGCTTCGCCGCTATGCGGGACTGGCGCGACTATGCAGCGGAGTTGTTCGCCCTCACGAGGGCGGATCGCGACCTGATGCTTACAATGGAGGATCGGCACGGCGGGTTCTTCCGTTGCGTAGCGTCTGTAAACGGCGCTGTCGTCGGCGCGCTCTATGCCTCGCGGAAGCCTTTGACAGTATCGCGCGCCTGGCTGTGCAGCGCGCTCGGCGCCGTCGAGCCGATGGCGCTTCTCGCCGGCCGGCCTGCCGGCGCGAAGGCCGAGTCCGGCGCGCAGATCTGTGCATGCCACAGCGTCGGCGCGCACACGATCCGAGATGCGGTCGCCGGCGGATGCCGCGACGTCCGTGCGGTTGGAGTCGCCACCGCCGCGGGCACGGGCTGCGGCTCCTGCCGTCCGGAAATCGAGAGAATTTTGCGGCAGGCGCCGACCCAATACACGCCGAGGCCAGCCGCTCCCGCGTTCGCACGTCAATGAAACGAAGAGAAGGAAAAGCGCCAATGAATATCTCCGAATTCAGGAAGTCCGGGCATTGGCCCACCTTGCTCTCGGCATTCCTTTATTTCGACGTGAGTTTCATGGCCTGGGTGTCGCTCGGGCCGCTGATGATCTACATCGCGAAAGCGCTCAACTTGCCGGTGGAGGACAAGCTGACGCTCGTTTCCATACCCGTGCTCGGCGGCGCTTTGTTTCGCGTTCCGCTCGGGTCTCTCGCGGACTTCTACGGATCGAAGCGGGTCGGCATGCTGTCGCAATTGCTGGTGATCGCATCGACTGCGCTCGTCGTCGCTTTCGGCCTCGACAGCACGACGAAAGTCGCGCTCTATGGTGTCGTTCTCGGCGTCGCCGGGGCGTCTTTCGCCGTCGCGCTGCCGCAAGCCGGGCGTTGGTACCCGCCGCAATATCAGGGTCTCGTGATGGGCATCGCCGGAGCCGGCAATATGGGCGTCGTCCTTGACACATTGTTTGGACCGACAATCGCCGAGACCTGGGGTTGGCGCGCTGTCTACGGCGTGCTGCTGGCGCTGATGGTGGTTGTCTTCGCCGTCTATGCGGTGCTTGCGAAAGACGCGCCGACCGACAAGAAGCCGGTCGCTCTGTCGGGTTACGGCAAGCTCTTCCTCGATCCCGATAGCCGGTGGTTCATGTTTTTCTACTTCATCACCTTTGGCGGGTTCGTCGGTCTCGCCTCCGCGCTGCCGCTCTACTTCACGACGCAATTCCATGCGAGCGGCGTAGCGGCGGGCCTTATGGTTTCGCTGATCGTCGCGCTCGGCTCGGGCTTTCGACCGGTGGGAGGGCACATCGCCGACCGCATCGGCGGCGTCAAATCGCTGACGATCTTGTTCGGCGTCGTCTCGCTCTGCTATTTCGCCATTGCGTTTATGCCGGAAGGGCCGGCCCCGGCGCCGGGCGTCGCCGGCTGGACGTTGACGCAACTGCCGCCGGTTTCGGCGCTCGCCGTCCTGCTTTTCTCGATCGGCACGCTGGCGCTCGGCATGGGCAACGGCGCGGTGTTCCAGTTGCTGCCGCAACGGTTTCGCAATGAGGTCGGCGTCATGACCGGGCTGGTCGGCGCGGCTGGCGGCTTCGGCGGCTTCTTCCTGGCCAAGGCGCTGGCGTACTCGAAAGGGATGACAGGAGGGTTCGGGGCTGGTTTCATCTTCTTCGGGTTCCTCGCCGCGCTCGGCCTTGTCGGTCTCGTTTCGGTGAAGACGCGGTGGCGGACGACCTGGGGCGCGGTCTCGGGCGCGCGCATTTGAACGGGACGAGATGAACGCGCCGCCTCGCCGCTTCGGTCACGAACTCAAGGTCGATATCGGCTTTGCAAGCGAGCGAGGCAGGCGGTCTGACAATCAGGATTACGTCGCCGCCCGGCTGGGCGGCGACGGTGTCGGGGCTCGACGCGATGTCGTCGCCATTGTGGCGGATGGCGTCGGCGGCGCGAAGGCAGGCCGCGACGCAGCCGAACTCGCGGTGCGCGGCTTCTTCGAAGGATATTTTGGCGCTGCGCCGACCATGGCGACGCATCTCGCGGCAGGGCGTGCGCTCCAGGCCGTAAATTCCTGGATTTTCGCGCAGGGACGCACAGATGCCGACCGCGAAGGCATGGCGACGACATTTACGGCGTTGATCTTGTCGCGACGCAACGGCGCGCTCGCTCATGTCGGCGACACCCGGCTCTATCGATTGTCCGACGGCGCGCTCGAGCTCCTGACTCGAGATCATACGCTCGGCCGAGGCGAGATGAAGCATGTGCTGGCGCGCGCTGTCGGACTGGAAGACAGCGTACGCATAGACCATGCAGCGTTCCCGCTGCGCTTGCACGACCGTTTCCTCGTCTGCAGCGATGGCGTGCACGGCGCGGTGAGCGACCTGCGCCTACGCGACATGTTGGGCGCGCAGAATTCCGCGCAGCGGACGGCTCGCGAGATTGTCGAGGCGGCGCTCGATGCAGGCAGTACGGACAATGCGACGGCCATGATCGTCGATGTAATCGACATTCCTCCGGCGGATCAAAAGACGATCGACGCGACTTTGTCCACGCTGCCGATCGGGCGATTGCCGGAAATCGGCGAATGCATCGATGAGTTTCGAATCGAGGCCGTCATTTCCGATGGTCGCTACAGCCGGCTCCTGCGCGCGACGGATTTACGAAGCGCCGTTGAAGTGGTCCTCAAATTTCCGCATCCCCGCGTTGCCGACGATGCGACCTACCGTATCGCTTTCGCTAACGAAGCATGGGTCGCCGGCCGCGTACGTTCGCCATGGATCGGCGAAGTGATCGACTTACCGCCGGGACGGCAGACGCGGCTCTATTCCGTTATGCCGTTCTACGATGGAGAGACGCTCGAGCAGCGCCTGAAACGCGAACCAGAGATAGGATTGAGGGAAGGAACGCTCCTGTGCACGCGCATGGCGCGCGCGATCGCGACGCTGCACCGCGCCGGCATCATTCATCGCGACGTCAAGCCGGACAATGTCATCCTCTTGCGGGAAGGGGGCCTGCGTCTCGTCGATCTCGGCGTCGCGCGCACGCCGCACCTGGAGGAATTTTCGGCGCAAGATATTCCGGGCACGCCGAGTTACATGGCGCCTGAGCTCTTCTCGGGCCATGCAGGCGATGAAATGTCCGACCTGTTCGCGTTGGGCGTCACGACATATCGTATGTTCGCCGGCGTCTACCCCTACGGAGAGACGGAGCCCTTTTCGAAACCGCGGTTCGGTCGACCGAAATCGCTGACAGCATACAGGCCTGATTTGCCAGCATGGCTCGACTCCGTTATCGCGCGCGCCATCGCTGTAGATCCGTCCGAACGCTACGGCGACGTGCTGGAATTCTCTTTCGAGATCGAGAACGGTGCGCAGCAGCGCCGCCCCGCCGTCGCGCGCAGGCGCGCGCTGTACGAGCGCAATCCGCTGCTGGTCTGGAAAGGCGTGAGCGCGATCCTTCTGCTTGCTCTTCTCGTTTCGCTGCTGACGCGCTAGGCGCCCGTCGGCCTGGCGGTCTGCAACGCCGTCCGGATCAGCGGCGCGCGGTCATTGCCGAAATACATGTCGTTTCCATTCACGAAAATCGTCGGCGAACCGAAACCGCCTCGCGCCATGAGTTCGTCCGTGTTTTCGCGGAGCCGGTCCTTGATCTCTGCGCGCGCTATGCCCTCGAAGAAGATCGACGGATCGACGCCTGCGCGCCCGCACACGCGCTCGAGAACTTCGTCTTTCGATATGTCTTCGTCACGACCCCAATAGGCCTCGAATGTCGCGCGCGCGAAGTCGACGAGCTTTCCGTGCGCTTCGAGCAGGATACAGCCCCGCATCGCCTTGACGCTGTTGACCGGAAAAACGCTCGGCGGCATGCGTATCGCAAGCCCGGCATGGCGGGCCCAGTCGCCCAGGTCCTTCAGCATGTAGGCAGCCTTGGCCGGCACCGGGTGCTCGCGGGAGGCGTAGACGCTGGGGTTGATGGTGTTGAAAATGCCGCCGACCAGAATCGGTTTCCAGACGATTTTCGCCCCGAATTCCTCTGCGATCGGCGGGATGGTATGGAAGGCCAGATAGGTCCAGGGACTCGAACAGTCGAAATAGAATTCGATCATGGCTTCTCTCCGCTTGCGCCATCTTGCGGGCAGGGAGGGGGACTGTCGAGCCTGCGCGCGGAGGAATGTCTTGTCCGATATAGCCTATGTCGACGGCGCGTTTGTTCCGCGCGCGGAAGCAAGGGTCTCAATATTCGACCGCGGGTTCCTGTTCGCAGACGGGATCTACGAAGTCTGCGCCGTCCTCGACGGTCGCCTCGTCGACAACGGACCACATCTCGACCGGCTCGCGCGCTCGGTCGGCGCGATCGAGCTGCCGCTGCCGGTGTCGCGCGAGCAAATCGTGGAGATCGAACGCGCGCTTGTCGCCCGCAATGGCGTTTCGGAGGGCCTCGTCTACATGCAGGTCACGCGTGGGGCCGCGGATCGCGATTTCGCATTCCCCGAAAATGCGACGCCGACCCTCGTCGCCTTCTCGCAGAAGAAGACGATCGTCGCGGCGCCCGCGGCGCAAACAGGCGTCTCCGTCATATCGACCGACGATATTCGCTGGGCGCGGCGGGACATCAAGTCCGTCGCGCTGCTCGCGCAAGTGCTCGCCAAGCAGGCCGCGCGCCGCGCCGGCGCGGCTGAGGCCTTCATGACTGAAGACGGATTCGTCACGGAAGGCGCATCCTCGACCGCGTTTATCGTGACGGCCTCCAACGAGATCGTCACGCGCCCGCTGTCGCGCGCGCTCTTGCCGGGCTGTACGCGCATGGCCGTGCTGCGGCTGGCGGCGGAGCGCGGCATGGCGGTCGTCGAGCGCGCCTTTACCATCGCGGAAGCGCAGAGTGCGGCCGAATGCTTTTTCACCAGCGCCACGTCGTTTGTGATGCCCGTGATCGCTATCGATGGACGTGCGGTAGGCAACGGACAGCCCGGTCCGGCGACCCGGCGCTTGCGCGAAATCTATATCGAGACGGCCCGAGCCACCGCCGAATGAGGCCGTGACCGCGCATGCGCGGAATGCTATGGCGGGGCAAATTCGAAGAGGCCGCATGCATCCCTTCAAGATCGCGATCGTTCCAGTCACGCCGTTCCAGCAGAATTGTTCGATCATCGTCTGCGCCAAGACCAACAAGGCCGCGATCGTCGATCCCGGCGGTGACCTGCCGCGGATCGAGGCCGCGCTCGCGGAAACCGGCGCGACGCTCGAAAAAATCCTCATTACGCATGGGCATATCGATCATATCGGCGCCACGACGGAACTTGCTCGAAAGACCGGCGTCCCGATCGAGGGGCCGCACACCGGCGATCGCGCGCTGCTCGAGAACCTTCCGCAAATCGCGGCCGGCTATGGCTTCCCCAAGATGGAGGCGGTTCGTCCCGACCGTTGGCTGGACGAAGGTGAGTGCGTCACCGTCGGCGCGCTGACGTTCGATGTGCTTCATTGCCCCGGTCATTCGCAGGGCAGCGTCGTCTTCGTCTGGCGAAAAGGCGAGGAGGACGCCAGTGCACAAGGGTTCGCCATTGTCGGCGATGTCCTGTTTCGAGGGTCTGTCGGCCGCACCGACCTTCCTGGCGGCAGCCACGAGACTCTGATCCGGATGATTGAAACGAAGCTATTGCCGCTCGGCGACGACACGGCGTTTCTGCCGGGGCACGGTCCAATGGGCGTCATCGGCGAAGAACGCCAGACCAATCCTTATCTGTAGTCGCCCCGCATCTTAACGGTTTGCTAAGGCGCGGTCGTCTAGAACGACCGATCGGCCGGAAGAGCCGACGGTCGTCGCATTTGGCGGTCGATACGGGCGAAAAGCGCCGACGCAGCGGATGGCGATGATGTCCGAATTCAAGGAAGGCGCGCCGCGTGCGGCGGCGATCGCAGATTTTACATGGACGACACACGAATCGCGCAGGGAGAACGGCGCATGATCTCCTCTGCATTCTGGCGCGACCGCCCTGTCTTCATCGCGGGTCATACTGGCTTTCGCGGCGCCTGGCTGTCGATCGCGCTCGAGCGTCTTGCCGCGCGCGCTACTGGATATGGGCTGAATCCGGAAGCGGGCTCGGTTTACGACCTCGCTGACGCCGGCGCAGGCTTGTGCGACGTGCGGGGCGATGTGAACGATTCGGCGTTGCTCGACGGCGCCCTTCGCGCCGCGGATCCCGAGATCGCCTTCCATTTTACGCCGGTCGCCCTCCGCCGCGCGCTGGCCGAAGCCGCCGCCGGCGCGCCGGCGTTGCAAGCTTCGATCGTGGCGGCGCCTGACCGACGGCGCCGCGCGCGGCGGGAAGCGCGTCAGCCGCGCACCCAGGGTCGGACGTATTGGGTCTATTGCGCCGCGACGACCTGCGCCGCAGCGACATCGGCCCCCGAAACGACGCAAGGCTCCATGCACGTTCTGGATGAAATCTACGCGTTCCTGCTGCTCGCCGAGATTGCATGCGAGGGGGCCGATTCGATTGCGCGCGACTGGGCGTTCGCCGAGCCTGCGGATGCGGCTGCGATCGGATGGTCGCCGTTGCTTGATGCGGCCGAGGCCGCGCGCTGGTCAGCGGAATGGAACGCCGCCGTCGCGCGAGGCGCCGACATGGCCGCCTTCACGCGCGCACAGGTCGACGCCTATCTTGGCCAGCGCGTGCGGTTCGTTTCGCCTTTCACGAGGGCCGCAGCCGCGCTTGACCGCTCGGCCGCCTGAAGCGTCAGCCGGCCGCCTTGAATTCTGAAATGCCGCCGTGCGCCGCCGACCATTTGGCGGGTTCGCGCAGAAATTTCTCGACCTCGTCGAGCTTGCTCGTTTCGAGGTAGTTGATGGAGCGAGCTACGGCGAGCACGTCCCACCAGGTCGCAAGCGCGTGCAATTTGATGCCGAGCTTGTTCAGATCTTCGCGCGCGTTCGGAAAAATGTCGTAGAAGAAAAAGACGAAGGCGTGTTCGCAA
>JAGWTW010000061.1 GCA_028868735.1 Hyphomicrobiales bacterium
GCGCAGAAATAGGTTTCCGTCTCGATGGCGCGGGCGCGGCAGAGCACTTCCCAATGATCCTTGCCGGTCTGCATGGTGAAGGCGGACGGCAGCGCGATGAGATGCGCGCCCTTGTCGACCAGCGCCGAGAACAGATAGGGGAAACGCAGGTCGTAGCAGATGGCGCAGCCGACCGTGACGCCTTCGCAATCATAGGTCGCGATCGCATCGCCCGGCTTGAACGCGGCGCTCTCGCGATAGGCCGTCCCGTCCGGCGCCGTGATGTCGAACATGTGGATCTTGCGGTAGCGGGCGACCTCGTTGCCGTCGCGGTCGAAGGCGACGGTCGTGTTGTGGATGCGCTCGTCGTCGCCGGGTATTTTTTCGAGAATCGAGCCGGCGTGGATGAAGACGCGATGCTTCTTCGCCAGCTCCTGCATCAGCGTATAGGCCGGGCCGCCGGGAATGACTTCGGCCGCCTCCATCTTCGTGCGGCGATTGCCGCCGATGTAATCCCAGACTTCCGGCAGGCTGATCCAGTCCGGCTTTTCCTCGGCGATCGCCTGTTCGATCAGGTTTCGCGCAGCGTCGAGGTTGGCCTGCTTGTCGCTGACCGAATTCATCTGGATGAGCGAGACTTTCATGGTGTGCTTTCTCCCTCTCCCCGTGAAACGGGGAGAGGGTTGGGGTGAGGGGCCGGTCGTTGTGGAGAAATGTCGCCCTACCGACTCGCCCCTCATCCGGCCTTCGGCCACCTTCTCCCCGCATGCGGGGAGAAGGGAATCGACGTTATTTCCCCTTGAGATCGCCGGGCTTGATGTCGGCGAACTTCTTGTTGTTCGCCACCATCCATTCGAGCGCCGAAGACGGTTCGAAGCCCTTGCCCGCGACTTTGTGGACGTCCTTGACCGTCGCCAGCACCTTGTCGAGGCCGACGCGGTCGGCTTCCTGCATCGGACCGCCGCGCCAGACGGGGAAGCCATAGCCGTTGAGCTTGACGATATCGACGTCGAGCGGGCGCGACACGATGTTTTCCGACAGGATCTTGCAGGCTTCGTTGACCATTGTGGCGTGGACCCACGAGGTCATCTGGTCGGCGGAGATCGGCTTGCGCGTGATGCCTTTTTCCTTCGACACCTTGTCGATGATCTCCGTCACCAGCGGATCGACCGTGCGCTTGCCGTCGACATATTTGTAATAACCGGCGCCGGTCTTCTGGCCGTAGCGGCCGAGCGCGCAGATGGCGTCGGCGATGGCGCCGGTGTCGCGCTTCTCGTTGTCGCGCAGATGCGCGAACTCCTTGCGGCGGCGCATGCCGATGTCGAGGCCGGCGAGATCGCCGACCGCATACGGGCCCATCGCCATGCCCCAGGCTTCCATCGCCGCGTCGAAGTCCTGCGGATAGGCGCCTTCCTCGATCATCATGTCGGCGACCTTGCGCCAGGCCGCGAGGATTCGATTGCCGACGAAGCCGTCGCAATTGCCCATCACGACCGGCAGCTTGCCCATGCGCTTGCCGACCGCGACGCCGGTCGCGAGCGCGTCCTTGGCGCTGCGGCCGCCGTCGATGACCTCGACGAGACGCATGATGTTGGCGGGCGAGAAGAAGTGCATGCCGATCACGTCGGCCGGGCGCCCCGAGGACTCGCCGATCGCGTCGATGTCGAGATAGGAGGTGTTGGAGGCGAGCACCGCGCCGGCCTTCACGATCTTGCCGAGCTTGCCGAAGATTTCCTTCTTCAGCTTCATTTCCTCGAACACCGCCTCGATCACGATGTCGACGTCGGCCAGCGCCTCGAATTGCGTGGTGAGCGTCAGCAGCGCGACGCGCTTGTCCATTGTCGCCTGATCGATGCGGCCGAGCTTGACGTCGCGCTCCCAGGTCGACTTGAACCGCGTCATCGCGCGATCGAGCGCGGCCTGATCGTTTTCGACGACCGTGACCGGCATGCCGGAATTGACGAGCGAGATCGTGATGCCCGCGCCCATCGTGCCGGAGCCGATGACGCCGGCCTTCGTCACGGCGCGCGGATTGACGCCCTCGAGGCTCGGCACCTTCAGCACTTCGCGCTCGGCGAAGAAGACGTAGCGCATCGCCTTCGACTGGTCGGAGACCAGCAATTCCATGAAATTCTTGCGCTCGACCGCTTCGCCTTCCTTGAAGTCGCCGTGCGTGGAGGCGCGGACGCAGTCGATGATCTTGGCGGGAGCCATCGCGCCGCGCGACTTCTTGAGGACATCCGCGGCGGCCTTGTCGAAGGCGGCGGCGTCGAAGGGCTGCTGCTGCTGCGAGGAACGCTTCAGCGGCTTGCCGACGAGCGTCCTCGCAAAGTCGATCGCGCCTTCGCGAAGGTCGCCGTCGACGATCTTGTCGATCAGGCCGAACTTCAGCGCTTCGGCGGCGGGAACCATGCGGCCGGACGTGCAGAGATCGAGGCCGACGAGCGCGCCGGCGACGCGCGGCACGCGTTGCGTGCCGCCTGCGCCCGGCAGCAGGCCGAGCTTGACCTCCGGTAGGCCGACTTTCGCGTCCTTGACCGCCACGCGCGCATGGCAGGCCATGGCGATCTCGAAACCGCCGCCGAGCGCCGTGCCGTGAATGGCCGCGACGACCGGCTTGTCGCCGGCTTCCATGCCGTTGAGCAGTTCCTGCAGCGAGGGGCCGGCCGGCGGCTTGCCGAATTCGCGGATGTCGGCGCCGGCGACGAAGGTGCGGCCTTCGCAGGCGATGACGATCGCCTTCGTTCCCGCGTCCTTCATGCCCTTCTCGACATGTTCCTTGAGGCCGGCGCGCACGGCCTGGGAAATCGCATTGACCGGCGGATTGTCGACCAGAACGAGGAGGACGTCGCCCTTCTGGACGGACGAGACGGCGGGCTTGTCGGACATTGCGGAATTCCTCGGGCTGTGCCGCATCCCCGGGCGGCTCGTTGGTTCAGGGCGCGAAATCTATCCGGGCCGCCACGCCCGACGCAACGACAAAGCGCAAGCGAAAGCCGCGCATTGACCCGCTTTCGCGCCCATGCGATCCACCGCCGCGATTTTCGCAGCCAGAGATATTCAATTCCGCAGTGCGGACAGGAGAGACGATGGAGGCGGCCGACCTCGCGCGCGCCTGCGCCATGAAAATGATCGAGGGCGACGAGGTTCGCCGGGCGCTCGGCATCGAGATCGCGTCCGTCGCGCCCGGCGCCGCCGTCGCGACGATGCTGGTGCGGCGGGACATGCTGAACAGCCGCGAGATGTGCCATGGCGGAGTGATCTTCTCGCTCGCCGACACGGCCTTCGCCTACGCCTGCAATTCGCACGACGTCGCGACCGTCGCTCAGAATTGCTCGATCGCCTTCCTCGCGCCGGCCCGGCTCGGCGACGTTCTGACCGCAACCGCGCGCGAAGCGGCGCTCGCCGGCCGTTCCGGCGTCTACGACGTCGCGGTCAGGCGCCAGGACGGTTCTCCGATCGCCGAGTTCCAGGGGCTGTCGCGGTCGATCGGGGGCAGCGTGCTCGCCGAGGGACGCCGCGCGGCGAAAGATTGACGGCGCAGCCGAATTGTCGTGCATGGCGGCTGAGACCGCTTCGAACCAGCCCGACCATGACGAAATCCGACATTCCCTACGTCCTGACCCTGTCCTGTCCGAACAAGCCGGGCATTGTCGCCGCCGTATCGACCTGCCTCTTCGGGCGCGGCTGCAACATCCTCGACGCGCAGCAATACGATTCGCTCGACACCGGCAATTTCTTCGCGCGCATCATGTTCGACCGGCTCGCCGGAGATGCCGCCTTCGCCGCGCTTCGCGGCGATTTCGAGAGGATCGCCGGAGAATTTTCTTTCAAATGGCAGATGCGCGCGCGCTCCGAAAAGCGGCGCGTCGTAATCATGGTTTCGAAATCGGATCATTGCCTCGTCGATCTCGTCTATCGCTGGCGGATCGGCGAACTCGACATGGAGCCTGTCGCGATCGTTTCCAATCATCCGCGCGAGACCTATGCGCATGTCGATCTCGACGGCATTCCGTTTCACTACCTGCCGGTCACGCGCGAAACGAAGATGGAGCAGGAAGCCGAGGTCTGGCGCGTCGTCCGCGACACCAGCGCCGACGTCGTCGTGCTTGCGCGCTACATGCAGGTCCTGTCGGACGGGCTCGCCGCCAAGCTCGCGGGCCGCTGCATCAACATCCACCATTCCTTCCTGCCGGGATTCAAAGGCGCGAAGCCCTATCATCAGGCCCATGCGCGCGGCGTGAAGCTGATCGGCGCGACCGCGCATTACGTGACGAGCGATCTGGACGAGGGGCCCATCATCGAACAGGACGTCGAGCGCATATCGCACAGGGATACGCCCGACGATCTCGTGCGCAAGGGCCGCGACATCGAACGCCGCGTCCTTGCACGCGCGTTGCGCAAGCACATCGAGGACCGCGTGCTGCTCGACGGCAAGAAGACGGTCGTGTTCGCGGACTGACGCCGGCGACGCCGGGTTGCGCGACTTGCCGTCGACCAGAAACGAACCGGCTTGAATATCGTCGAGCCAGGCTGCGCCGGCGTTCGCGCAATCTTCGCGCATTGACGTGAGCGGCCCGATCGGATGCTGGCGCAGGCCCTGCCGCTGACGCGCGACGCGCAAACGATTTCGGCCGCGCGTCAGCGCTCGCCTTCGATGGCGTGCGCCTTGCGTCCGCCGCGCTCGATGGCCGCTGGCGCGCAATCCTCGGCGATCAGCTTCGCGGCCAGTTCGAGCGTGCGCTGCGCGAGCTCCGCGGCGCCCTCGGCGAGCTCCTTCGATTTCCTGACGATCTCGACATTGTTCTCCATGTCTTCGTGCGACCAGCCGCGCGAATGCGCGATGTAAGGGAATTGCGGAAACAGGAAACCGAGTTCGGCGAAGAAGCCGAGCATCTGGCCCGCCACGGCCTGGATGTTGTCCTGCCCGCCGACGATGACGAAGCTGGCGACCTTGTTGCGGATCAGCACCTGATTGCGGATCGTGATGGCGTTCTGAACGCGGTTGAGACGCTCCGCCATCTTGAAATAGAGCGAGGAGGCCGAGCCCCAGCGTATCGGCGTCGCCACGATCACCGCGTCGGCCCAATGGACGAGCGCGTCGTAGACCTGGTCCATCTGGTCGGCGGAATCCATCTGGGTGATGGAGCAGGGCCAGGTGCAGGCCTGCGCGGACTTGGAATAGAACCCTTCGCAGGCGCGGAACGAAAGGTCGTTGAGCCGGATGAGGCGCGTCTGCGCGCCGCGCGCGCGCGCCGCCGCCAATGCGTGGCCGAGAAGATGATCCGAGCCGGAGAAGCGCGGATTGGCGGCTTCCATCGCCGTGGTCGAGATGCCGGCGAGCCGCAGCGGCCCGTCCGCGCGCTCGACCTTGCGGGCGAGCGGATGCGGATCGTGCGGCGCGCGGGCGCGCTTCGTGCCGTCGGCGATGTGGATCAGCACGCGTCCATTTTCCACGCGAACGGGATAGGCGGGCACGCGGTCGCCCTCGTAACCGGGCTCGCCCTGCCCGGCGCAGCGGTGGAATTTCCAGCCGTGCCACGGGCAGACGACATAGTCGCCGTCGAGGCGTCCGAGGCCGAGCGGGCCGCCGACATGATTGCAGAGATTCGAAACCGCGCCGAAGCGCCCGTCGACGAACGACAGAGCCAGCGCGCGGCCGGAAACCGTGACGGTCTGCAACGGAACGCGCGACAAGGTCTCCGCCGCGCCGATGTCGATCCACCCGTTTTCGTCAGCCATGGCCGCCCTCCCCACGCGGTCGGCGCGCGCCTCAGATCGCCGGAACGCTCGCGCCGACGTTGCGCGCGGCGCCCTTGATCGCCTCCCATGTCTCGTCCGACAACGGCACGCCGTTCTGCGTTCTGTCGGCGCGCATCCGGCGTTCGGATTCGCCGGGGACGAGAACTTCCGTCACGCCCTTCACCGGCTTCGCCGATTTGAAGTAGGCGATGTAGCGCGCGACGTCCGCGTCGAAGACGTGCTCCGGATCGATGCGCCTGGGGTCGACGTAGATCGAGAACATGCCGTTGGCGAAACGGCGCCCGGGTCCGGTCGCCTTCGTGCCCGTCAGCGAGCCGCCGAGGATTTCGCACATGAAGGCGAGGCCCGATCCCTTGTGTTCGCCGAAGGCGCGGATCGCGCCCTTGCCCTTCATGGAATCGCGCGGGCCGCCTTCGACCAGCGGGCCGTAGAGTTCGGCCGGATCGGTCGAGAGTTCGCCGTCCGGTCCGATCAGCGCGCCGGCCGGCAGTTTCTTGCCGCCCTGGCTCGCGACCATGACCTTGCCCTCGGCGACGAGCGAGGTCGCAAAATCGAGAATGACGGGCTCGGCGTTGTCACGCGGTATTCCGACCGAGAAGGGCGCCGTCGAAAGGCGCCGTTCGGCCGCGCCGAAGGGCGCGACGAGGATCGATCCCGACGCGGTGACGAAATGGATGGAGACGAGGCCCTCGGCCGCCGCCATCTCGGCCCATTCGCCGATGCGGCCGATATGGCCGGCGTCGCGCAGCGAGACGGCGGCGAGCCCCGTCGCCTTGCATTTGGCGACGCCGACGCGCACGGCCTCCGGCGCGACCGTCTGCCCGAATCCGTAACGGCCGTCGACGACGGCGAGCGCGGGCGTGTCGACGATCAGGCGCACCGTCTGGTTCGGCGTGATGTCGCCTGTCTTCACCCAGTCGACATAGCGCGGCACGCGGATGACGCCGTGACTGTCGTGGCCGGTGAGATTGGCGCCGATCAGCGAACGCGCGACGCGCACCGCTTCTTCGCGCGAAGAGCCGGCGCGCTCGAACGTGTCGGCGCAGATTTGTTCGAGAGCTGGCACAGGGATCGTGGGCATGAATCGTTCCGTTGCTTCAATGTCGTTCGCGCGAGGTACGAAGTCGGCCGACGCCAGCTTCGACCGGACGCGGGAACCCGGCTCCCGAATGCCGCAGAAGGGAGAACCGGATCCCCGCTTTCGCGGGGATGACAGCGATCACGCCTTCGCCTTCCCGCCGAGATAAGCCGCTGCGATCCCTTCGTCGGCCCACAGCTGTTCCGGCGTGCCGCCGAGCGCGAGGCGGCCGGTCTCGAGCACGTGCCCGTAGTCGGCGACCTTCAGCGCCATGCGCGCATTCTGTTCGACGAGCAGCACGGTTGCGCCGCGCTTGCGAATTTCCTCGATGATGCGGAAGACCGCCTGCACGATCACGGGCGCGAGCCCGAGCGAAGGTTCGTCGAGCAGCAGTAGACGAGGTTTCGCCATCAGGCCGCGGGCGACCGCGACCATCTGCTGCTGGCCGCCCGACAACGTCCAGCCGAGCTTGTCCGCAAAGGGCCGGATGTCGGGGAAGAGGTCGAACATGTCGTCGGCCTCCTTACGAATCTTCGCCGTGGCCTCGCGACGGTTGGAGGCGCCGAGCATGATGTTTTCACGCACGCTCAATCCCGGAAAAACACGGCGCCCTTCGGGCACGTGCGCGATGCCGCGGCGGACGATCTCCTCCGGCCCCATGCCGGCGATCGAATGACCTGCGAATACGATCTCGCCGCTGGCGGGTTTCGTCAGGCCGGATATCGCGCGCAGGGTGCTGGACTTGCCGGCGCCGTTGGAGCCGAGCAGCGTGACGACCTGGCCCTCGTCCACCGAGAACGTGACGCCGCGCAGCGCCTCGATCTCGCCATAGCGAACGGAAAGATCGGTGATCTCGATCAACGCCATCATTCGGCTCCGAGATAGGCCGAAACGACGTCGGGATGGCGCAGCACCGCCATCGATTCGCCGTCGGCGATGCGCTTGCCGAAATTCAGCACGGTGATGTGGCTCGCCGCATTGCTGACGAGCGTCATGTCGTGATCGATGATGAGGATGGTGAGACCGGACGCGGCGATGCGTTCGAGCAATTCGTGCAGGCTCTTCTTCTCGGTCGAGTTGAGGCCGGCGGCGGGTTCGTCGAGCAGCAGCAATGTCGGATTTGCGGCGAGCGCGCGCGCGATCTCGATCAGGCGTTGATGGCCGTAGCTGAAAGACGTGACCACTTCGTTCGCGCGCGACGCGAGGCCGACGAAATCGAGCGCGGCGAGCGCGCGCTGGTCGAGCGCGGCGCGGCCGCCGCCCTCGACCAGCGCATTGCCGGGCCGCTCCGCGCCGATCACCACGTTTTCGAGCGCGGTCATGGAACGGAACAGCCGGATGTTCTGGAACGTGCGGCCAAGGCCCGCGGCCGTGCGGCGATGCGGCGGCAGTTTCGTGATGTCGCGGCCGTCGAGCGTCACGCGTCCGGAGGTCGCGGTATAGAGGCCCGAAAGCACGTTGAGCGTCGTCGTCTTGCCGCTGCCGTTCGGGCCGATCAACGCGTGAACGGAGCCGCGCCTCACCGCAATGTCGACGCCGTCGACGGCCTTGAGGCCGCCGAAATGCTTCGAAAGCACGTCCGTTTCGAGCACGTTTACGCCGCCCGCATCGGACGGGCTGAGTTTCAGCGGCGCGCCCGGCGCCGGCGCCGGCTTCTCGCGATTGAACAGTTTCGCGATGAAGCCCCAGATGCCGTCCGGCATGAAGGCGACGATGAGAATGACGGCGAGGCCGTAGATCGCGAGATAGAGGCCCGGCACGCTCTTCAGGAACCGCAGCCATTCCGGAATGAGGATCAGAAGCCCCGTGCCGATCGCCGAACCGATCGGCGAGGCGACGCCGCCGAGCAGGGCCATGGTGAGAAACACCACGGATTCGGCGAAGGAGAACTGATCCGGACTGACATAGGCGAAGCCGCCGGCGAACAATCCGCCGCCGAGGCCGCCGAGCATCGCGCAGATCGCAAAGGCCGTCGCCTTGGTGCGATAGACGTCGACGCCCGCGACGCCGGCGGCCAGCTCGTTGTCGCGCACGGCGCGCATGGCGCGGCCGAGCCTGGTGTCGGCGAGGCGCCAGACGAGCCAGCCGACGACGGCGAGAACGCCGACGCAAAAGGCGAGATAGCTTTGCTGATGGGCGAACAGCGACGGGCGCTGAATGCCGCTCACGCCGTCCGGCCCATGCGTGAAGCCGATGGCGTTGATCATCACAAGCGTCAGGATCTGCTGGAACGAGATCGTGACCATTGCAAGGTAGTGGCCGCCGAGGCGGAGCGTCGACGCGCCGAGCAGCGCGCCGGCGAGCAATGAAACGGCCATGCCGAGCGCAAGGCAAATCCAGAACGACATGTGCGCGTCCGTCGTGCCGAGGCCGACGGCATAGGCGCCCAGTCCGAAAAAGGCGGCCTGCGCCAGATTGATCTGGCCGCAGAGGCCGAGCACGACGGAAAGTCCGAACACCGCGATCGCGTAGGTCGCCGCCTGCATCAGGATGTTGAGCGTGTAGCCGTCGAATTTCAGCGTGGCCGCGAGAAAAATCGCGACGACCGCCAGCGCGGCATAGGCGGCCTGTCCGATCGGTCCGCGGCGCGCGCCGGTTGCGGACGATTTTGCCTCGTTCGCTCCGCTCATGCCTTTTCCGCCACGCGTTCGCCGAAAATGCCCTGCGGGCGGAAAGCCAGAAAGGCGACCAGAACCAGGAAGGCGAAGCCGTCCTTATAGGGAACCGAGACATAGGCCGCGCCGAACGTCTCGATGATGCCGAGCGCGAGGCCGCCGATGATCGCGCCGGCCACGTCGCCGAAACCGCCGATGATCGTGGCGGCGAAGGCTTTCAGCGCGATCGTCGAGCCCATCTGGATCGACACGAACAGGATCGGCGCGACGAGGATGCCCGCGAGACCGCCGAGCAGCGCGCTGTAGACGAAGGTGATCATGATCATGCCGGCGACGCTGATGCCGAGCAGCGAGGCCATTTCCTTGTCCTGGCTCGTGGCCTGCAGCTTCTTGCCGAGCAGCGTGCGTTCGAAGAACCAGTAGTTGAAGATCACGAGCACGATGGTGACGGCGATGATGAGAAGATACTGGCTGTCGAGAAAGACGGGACCGACCTGGAAGCCCTGCGCGTCGAACCATCCCTGCAGCACCTGCGGCTGCGGGCCGTAGAGCGCGAGCGTGGTGTTGGCGAGAAGGATCGAGGCGCCGATGGTGGAGATGATGACCGGCAGATAGGTGCGGTGGCGCAGGGGATAATAGACGCCGAGGTTGAAGATCGCGCCGAGCAACGCCATGCCGCCGAGCGCGATGAGAAAGGAAAGCCAATAGGGCCAGCCGAGATCGACCGCGAAGACGACCATGAGATAGGCCGCCACCATCGAGAATTCGCCCTGTGCGAAATTCACCACGTTTGTCGCGCGAAAGATCAGCACGAAGCCGAGCGCGACGAGCGCGTAGACGGCCCCGATGCCGACGCCCTGAAAGAGAAGCTGGAGGAAAAGGTCCATGGCGCGCTAGCCGAGACTCTGTGAGGACGCCTCGCCCGTCCCTCCGCCGCCATGTCCGCGCCTGTCGCGGGCGTCCACGTCGGTTCGAACGGCGGGCCGTGCAGAAAATGCGCGCGCCCTGTCGGAAGGCCGGTGGCGGGGCGGCGTGGACGGCCGGGACGAGCCCGGCCATGACGGGACGAAGAGAGACGCCGAATTCTCGCTGAAGCGCGCCAAGCGCTTCAGTCCTTGAACTCGATGTGCTTGTCGAAGACGACGGTTCCCTTGTCGTTCTTCACGATGTTGTAGCCATGCAAGCCGTCGCCGTTGGCGTCGAAATTATATTCGCCCTCGGCGCCCTTGTAGCCCTTGATGGCTATGATCGCATCGCGAATGGCCTTGGGGTCGGTCGACTTGGCGGCGTTGATCGCCTTGGCGAGAATGTTGACGGCGTCGAAACACCACGAGGACTGGTTGTCGGGCGCGACCTTCATTACCGCCCTGAACGCATCGCCGTAGGCCTTTGCCTCCGGGCTCGAGGCTTCCGCGTAGTCGGCGACGCCGAACGTTCCGTACAGCGCGGGTCCGGCGAGCTTCATCGACGTGTAATTGATGATGGACGGCGAGCCGACCCAGGGGATGTTGACGCCGAGCTGGCGCACCTGTCGCGCGAAAACGCCGATGTCGTTCTCGAACGTGAAATAGGAACCGATGACCTCGGCGCCGGACTGCTTGATCGCGAGCACGACAGGCGTGAAGTCCTGGCTCTGGTTGGCGTAGCCCTGGTCGAGGGCGATGGTTGCGCCGATCTTGCCGAGCGAATCGGCGAGCGCTTTTCCGCCGGCCGTGCCGAAGGCGTCGGTCGAATGGATGATCGCCCATTTTTTCTTGCCGAGCGCATGCACGCCATAATCTGCGATCACGCGGCCGGAATAGGTATCGTTCGGCCGGCAGCGAAAGAACCAGGGATTGCCCATGTGCGTCAGGTTCGGGTCGGTGCCTCCGAACATGACGGGCTTGCCCGTCTTGATGATGTCCTGCGACATCGCGTGATCCTGCGTCGAACGGATCGAACCGAGGAAACCGACGATGTCGGGCTGCGCGGCGAGCTTGGAGAAGGCCAGCACGGCGCCGGGATTCGTCGTCTGGTCGTCTTCGGTGACGATTTCGAGCGGCTTGCCGAGCACGCCGCCCGCCTTGTTGACCTGCTCCAGCGCGATCTTCGCGCCGGCGAGCGAATAGCGCCCGGCGTCTGCGGCGGGCCCGGTTACGGGCAGGACCATGCCGATCTTGACGGTGGCGGCCTGCGCGTGCGCGCTGCGTAGAACGGCGGGCATGGCGACGCCGGCGGCGAGCCCCGTCGTAAAGTGACGCCGAGTAAAGTCCATCTAAAACCTCCCCTGCCGATCTCTCCGGATCGTCGGGGAATTAGACGAAATGCGCGGCGCGATGTCCAGACTGAAATTCTAGCAGGCCATGCGGCTCACCAGCGCATGGGGTGATATTGCCAGTAATGAACGCCGTGGCCGTGGCGGACCGGCGCATAGGCCATCGGCGCATGATGATGGCGGGCCGCCGCATAATGATGGCCGTGATGATGGCCGTGCGCGCGGTACGCGTAATAGGTCCGGTGATGGGTCCGGTGCGCCTTCGCGTAGAGATGGCCGCCGGGCGGCGTGCCGGAGATCGAGATGCTCGCGCCCTCGCGCTGCACCATCGCGAACAAAGCCGCGGCGTTCGACGGCGAGAGCCGCACGCAGCCGTGCGAGGCGGGACGGCCGAGCGAACCGACGGCATATGTGCCGTGGATCGCGTAGCCCCCGCGGAAGAAGATGGAATAGGGCATCGGCGACATGTGGTATTTGCGCGAATAATGCATGCGCTGGAGGCTCGTCGGCGCATAGGCGCCGTGCGGCGTGTAATAGCCGGAGCGCGCGGTCGACACCGGCCACACGTAACTGCCGCCCGAGGACGCCACGGTCATGCGTTGCGAGGAAAGGTCGATGTGGATCTGAACGCGGGCTTCAGCCGCCGGCGCCAGAAAAAACAATGCGCCGAACGCCGCGATCGCGGCGATAAAAAAACGCTTCATGTCACGCCCCTGCAAATAAACAACGCCGCAGTCGGGGTAAGACTATGTCAACCAAAATGCCGGTGGCAACACACGAGCGCCGTCATGGTTGACAGGGGAAGGCGAATCGCTCGCTGTTGAAGACGGGGCGTTCGTCCGGAGGTTTGAAGATGCGCGCAGAGCTGTTCGCGCTGTGTTTGACCGTGGGCGCTTCGGCTGCGGCCTACGCCCAGGACAAGGGCACGCTCGACCCCAGGCCGCTGCCGCCGCTCGCAAATCCCGACAGCGCCGCCACCCCGGCCAAGCAATTGTTCGGCCGCGCGCTGACGCCGGCCGAACTCGCCTATCGCTCCATCGGCTTCTATTCGCACGGCTGTCTGGCCGGCGGGCAGGCGCTGCCGGTCAACGGACCGGCCTGGCAGGTGATGCGGCTGTCGCGCAACCGCAACTGGGGCAGCCCCCCGCTCATCGCCTTCCTGGAGAAATTCGCCCATCTCGTGCCGAAAGTGTCGAACTGGCCGGGCATTCTCGTCGGCGACATGTCCCAGCCGCGCGGCGGGCCGATGCTGACCGGCCACGCCTCCCACCAGATCGGGCTCGACGCCGACATCTGGCTGACGCCCATGCCGCGGCATGAACTTTCGCGACAGGAGCGCGAGGACATGTCGGCCAGGATGATGGTCCGGCCCGACCGACTCGACATCGACCCCAGGGTTTTCACGCGGGATCAGGAGGAAGTGATCAAGGCGGCGGCCGAACAGCCGGAGGTCCAGCGCATCTTCGTCAACGCCGCCATCAAGAAGGCGCTGTGCCGGGACGCGGGCGGCGACCGCGCCTGGCTCAACAAGGTCCGCCCCTATTGGGGGCACGACTATCACTTCCATGTCCGGCTCTTCTGTCCGCGCGGACAGGGGGAATGCGACGGCCAGGACCAGGTGCCCCCGGGCGACGGCTGCGATCAGCTCGCCTGGTGGTTCAGCCCGGGCGTGCTGCACCCCAAGCCCAAGCCCAACGCCAAGCCGAAGCCGCCCCTCACCATGGCCTCGCTGCCGCCCGAATGCCGGCTGGTGCTGAAGTCGAACTGATCAGTCAGACCCGCGGCGCGCGCCAGCCGACGACCTCGGCTTCGATCGGCTCGCGCGTCCGCGCGTTGAGCCAGCGGCCTTCCATGTAGATGCATGAAAACGGAACCGTATAGGTTCCGATGTGATCCTCGCAGAGCACTTCCAGCGCCACGCCGGAGGGCGGATCGCCCTCGTGCAGGAATTCGGCGATGCGCTTTTCGCGCGTCGATGCCGGGTCCGGGCGGGTCCGAAAAATCATGGTCCGCTCCATATAGCTCGAAAACGCATGCCCTCTAGGCGTCCGGGCTGCTTGCATTTGGCCGCGCCCCGCGCGAAACCCTTTCGAATATCGCAATCGACGTTCCGCGTGGTGAAATGAACGAGAACTCCCGTCCCCAGGGCGCGACATCGGTCGCCGCCATCGCCGATATCCAGGCGCGGCTCGAACAACAGAACTACATCTGCAACGCCTCGATCGCGACGTCGCTCTTCCTCGCCCAGTCGCTCGACAAGCCGCTCCTGATCGAGGGGCCGCCCGGCGTCGGCAAGACCGAACTCGCCAAGGCCGCCTCCGCCATGACCGGCAAGCCGCTGATCCGCCTGCAATGCTACGAGGGCCTCGACGAGACCAAAGCGCTCTACGAGTGGAAATACGGCAAGCAGCTTCTCTACACGCAGGTTCTCAAGGAGAAGCTCGGCGACCTTTTGGAGGGCGCAAGGGGACTGAAGGAATCGATCGGGCGGCTCCACGAGTTCGACGACACGTTTTTCTCGGAAGAATTCCTCGAACCCCGCCCGCTCCTGAAGGCGCTGTGGGAGCCGGGCGGCGCCGTGCTGCTGGTCGACGAGATCGACAAGGCCGACGACGAATTCGAAGCCTTCCTGCTCGAACTCCTGTCCGACTACCAGATCTCGGTGCCGGAACTCGGCACGATCAAGGCGCGTTCGACGCCGCTCGTGTTCCTCACCTCCAACAACAAGCGCGAACTCGGCGACGCGCTGAAGCGCCGCTGCCTGCACCTGCACATCCCCTTCCCCGACCCCGGCCTCGAACAGGCGATCGTGCGCCGCCGCGTGCCGGAGGCCGAAGCGCGGCTCAACGCCCAGCTCGTCGCCTTCGTGCAGGGCCTGCGCAAGCTCGACCTCAAGAAGGTTCCCGCGATCAGCGAGACGCTCGACTGGGCGCGCACGCTGGTGCTGATGCACGCGCGCGAGCTCAACGCCGATCTCGTGCGTTCGACGCTCAACGTGCTGCTCAAGTATCAGGACGACATCGAAGCGGTCGACACCGACATTCCCGGCATGGTCGTCGCCGCCCACAAAGAGACGGAGTGGCGGTTTCCAAAATGACGGAGATGTTGTCCGACTTCATCCGCGCCCTTCGCGCGCAGGATGTGCGCATCTCTCCTTCGGAAGCCATCGACGCGGGCGCCGCGCTCGAACTCATCGGTTATGAAAACCGCGAAATCCTGAAGCAGGGCCTGTCGCATGCGCTCGCCAAGAGCGTCGACGAGAAGCAGGCCTTCGACGAGACGTTCGAACAATTCTTCGCTTTTCGCTCGTTTTCCGGCGGAGGGGGCGGCGGCGGCGCAGGCGCGCAAAGCCGCGACGAGAGCGAAGGATCGGACGAGACGAGCGAGCACGACGGCCAGCAAGGCGGCGCCGAGAGCAGTTCGGGCGCCATGCCCGGCGGCGGCGCCGGCCAGGGACAGGGCGAGAGTTCCGGCGAATCCCCCGAAGATGCGGCGACGGCCGATCTCCTCGAAATTCTCGAGCGCGGCGACCGCGCCGAATTGCAGCGGCGGCTTGCGGAAGCTGCGCGGCGCAGCGGCGTCACCGACATCCGCTTCTTCACCCAGCGCGGCATGTATGCGCTGAAGATCCAGCGCGAGATGGGATCGGAAAAGCTCGACGACCTGATCGCGGAGGCGCGCGAATCCGCTGACCCCGCGCAACAGGCCGAGGGCGAACGGCTGCGGGCGCTGCGCGAAGAATTTCGCGCGGAGGTGCGCGACTATGTCGAGCGCCAGCTCGCGCTGTTCGCCGCCAACGCCGGGCGACGGCTGCGCGAGGAAATTCTCGAAACCGTGCGGCTCACCAATGTCGAACGCTCCGACATGAAGCTGATGCACGACCTCGTGCGAAAGATGGCCAAGCGCCTCATCTCTCTGCATTCGCGCCGCAAGAAGATCACGCGACGGGGCCAGCTCGACGTGCGGCGCACGATCCGCGTCAACATCGAATATGACGGGCTTCTGTTCCACACGATCTGGAAGAAGCGCAAGATCGACCGCCCGAAGGTGATGGCGATCTGCGACGTGTCCGGATCGGTCGCGCAAGTCGCGCGCTTTCTCCTGATGTTCCTCTATGCGCTGCACGACGTCATTCCGAACATCCGGTCCTTCGCCTTTTCCGGGCAGCTCGGCGAGGTGACGGACCTGTTCGAACGCGAGGAGGTCGAACGCGCGATCGCCGAAACGCTCGAAAGGTTCGGCGGCTCGACCGATTACGGCGAGGCGTTCGAGACGTTCGAGGCGCTGGCGATGGACGAGATCGACCGCAAGACGACGGTGCTTGTGCTCGGCGACGCGCGCAACAACAACGCCGAACCACGCGCCGACATTCTGCGAAAAATTCACGACCGTGCGCGCCGCGTGATCTTCCTCAATCCCGAGCCGCGCGTGTCGTGGAACACCGGCGACAGCGTGATGCGCGTGTACGAGCCGTGCGTCGACCGCGCGCTCGTCTGCGCCTCGCTGAAGGATCTGGAGCGCGTGGTGTCGGATCTGTTGCGGACGGCGGTGTGACGGGAAGGCGCTTGCCGGGAGCGCCGCGAACTGTCATCCCGGCCGAAGCGAAGCGTAGAGCCGGGATCCAGCCCGCGTCCTGAACGTCTGGATCCCGGATCGGGCTCCGCAGCCAAGTGTTACGCAGGCTGCGCAAACGCGCCTGCGACGGTCGTCCGGGATGGCATCATGCAAGACACGTTCGACTTCATCGTCTGCGGCGCGGGATCGGCGGGCTGCGTGCTGGCCAATCGCCTGAGCGAAGGCGGCAAGTACAGCGTCGGCGTGCTGGAGGGCGGCGGAAAAGACAACTGGATCTGGTTCCACATTCCCGTCGGCTATCTCTTCGCGATCGGAAATCCCCGCGCCGACTGGATGTTCCAGACCGAATCCGAACCCGGCCTCAACGGCCGCGCGCTCGCCTATCCCCGCGGCAAAACGCTCGGCGGGTCGTCGGCGATCAACGGCATGCTCTACCTGCGCGGCCAGTCGACGGATTACGAGGGATGGCGGCAACTCGGCCTGCCCGGCTGGGGCTGGGACGACGTTCTCCCCTATTTCAAGCGGCACGAAGACCATCACGGCGGCGCGGGCGCTCATCACGGCGCGGGCGGCGAATGGCGCGTCGAGAAGCTGCGTGTGCGCTGGGAGATTCTCGACGCCTTCATCGCGGCCGCCGAACAATCCGGCATTCCCCGCGTCGCCGATTTCAACACCGGCGACAACGAGGGCTGCGCCTATTTCGAGGTGAATCAGAAGAACGGCCGGCGCTGGTCGGCGGCGCGCGGCTTTCTCAAGCCTGCGATGAACAGGCAGAACCTGCACGTGGAGACGAACGCGCTGATCGACCGCATCCTGGTCGAGAACCGGCGCGCGACCGGCGTCGTTTTCCGCAAGGAGGGCGTGGCGCGCACGTGGCGCGCGCGGCGCGAAGTGATCGTGGCGACCGGCGCGGTGGCGACCCCGGGCCTGCTCGAACGCTCGGGGATCGGCGCCGGCGATCAGGTCAGGCGGATCGGCGTCGATCTCGTGCACGAATCGCCGGGCGTCGGCGAAAACCTGCAGGACCATCTCCAGATCAGGCCGATCTTCAGGGTGTCCGGCGTCAAGACGCTCAATACCGAATACGCCTCGCTGTGGCGGCGGGGCCTGATGGGCGTCGAATACGCCGTGCGCCGCACCGGCCCGCTCACGATGGCGCCCTCGCAGCTCTGCGCCTTCACGCGCTCCTCCCCCGATTACGAGCGGCCGAACGTCGAATTCCACGTGCAGCCGCTGTCGCTCGAGAAATTCGGCGAGCCGCTGCACCCGTTCGGCGCGATCACGGTCAGCGTCTGCAACCTGCGCCCGACGAGCCGCGGCTCCATTCACGCGCGCTCGGCCGACCCCGCCGACGCCCCGATCATCCGGCCGAACTATCTTTCGACCGACGAGGACCGGCGCGTGGCGGCGGATTCGCTGCGTCTTGCCCGGCGCGTCGTCTCGGCGCCCGCGCTCAGGAAATACGATCCGCAGGAATTTCGCCCCGGCGCGGAATTGACGACCGACGCCGATCTCGTGAAGGCGGCTGGCGACTGGTCGACGACGATCTTCCATCCCGTCGGCGTCGCCAGAATGGGCCGCAAGGACGATCCAAACGCGGTGGTGGACGAGCGCCTCGCAGTGCGCGGCCTCGACGGACTCAGAATCGTCGACGCCTCGGTGATGCCGACGATCACGTCCGGCAACACGAATTCGCCGACGATGATGATCGCCGAACGGGCGGCGGAATTCATCCGCGCCGACGCCCGCTGAAATTTGGGCGCAGCGCGTCTTTGCGCTCGCTCATGGCGCCGCACAATGGCGGGGCGCATGAAAATGCGACGGGTCGTGCGCCGCACAATTCAATATGATCCAGCGGCGAACGGCGCTAGGCTGGCCGCACCCACCGGCAGCAGGCCGCGCTGCAACACGCCCGAGAACGGATCGACGCAGCGCATGTCCAGACTGGGTCCTCAGAACTTCGATGCGGCTGACGCCGTTCAGATCATGGACGTCGATCTGGATCGTCGGGAGACGGCGGGCGCGCCGCCGCGGGCCGACCGGCCGCCGGTGCCGCCCTACCTGAACGAGGTCTATTGGTGGGCCTATGTCCATCCAAAGGCCGTGCGCTTCTTCGAGCGCCAGTGGATCGTGAACCTCATCCTCTGGGGCAATTACGATCGCCTGAGCAACGCCGCGCAGGCCGCGCTGGGAACCGAATTGCCGGGGCGCACGCTCCAGATCGCCTGCGCCTACGGCGATTTCCAGACGGTTCTGGCGGAACGCGCGGCGGCGAGCGGCGGCGCGCTCGACGTCGTCGACGTCCTGCCTGTGCAACTCGACAACCTCAAGTCGAAATTGCCGGCCGGCGCTCCGGTGCGGCTTTTGAACATGGA
The DNA here is from genome assembly GCA_028868735.1 of Hyphomicrobiales bacterium. Lineage (GTDB taxonomy): Bacteria > Pseudomonadota > Alphaproteobacteria > Rhizobiales > Beijerinckiaceae > JAJXWB01. The sequence goes on from JAGWTW010000061.1 coordinate 18,640, forward strand.
CGCCGGCGACCTGCATCTGGCGGACGCCTCCTATGATCGCGCAGTGCTGTTCTTCCTTCTGCACGAGGAGCCCGCCGACTATCGCCGGCGCACGCTGGCGGAGGTCTTTCGCGTGGTGAAGCCGGGCGGGACGATCGTGATCGTCGATTATGCGCGGCCGGCGTGGTGGAGCCCGTACCGCTATCTGTTCCGCCCCGTGCTCGCCCTGCTCGAACCGTTCGCGCTCGACCTCTGGCGCGCCGATCTTTCGGAATGGATGCCCGAGCCGTGGAAGAGCGCGCCCAAGACCCGCACGTCCTTTTTCGGCGGCCTCTACCAGAAGCTCGTCATCACGCGCTGACGCGCGGATTTGCAAGGCGGTCCTTCGCCTGCAAAGCTGCGCCAGACGGCGCTGCGGCTTGCTGCGCGTAAAATTCGGGAGGGGCGCATGCAGTCGGGTCGAGTCGCATTCGGCAGGATGGACGAGGTCGTGTTCGGAAAGCCCGCAGCCGCGGCCCTGCCGGAACAGCTGGACCGGCTGGGCGCGCAACGCGCCCTTCTGATGGTGAGCGGCACGCTCGCGCGGGAGACCGACGAGATCGCGCGCATTCGCGCCGCACTGGGTCCGCGATGCGCGGCGATATTCGACGCCATGCCCGCGCATACGCCCCGCGCGGCGGTGATCGCCGCGACGCAGATGGCGCGCGCGGCGGACGCCGACGTCATCGTCACGATCGGCGGCGGATCGCTGACAGACGGCGCCAAGGCCGTGCAGCTCTGTCTCGCCAACGACATTCGCACGCCAGAGGCGATCGATCGGCTGAGGACGATCGGCGGCGTCGCGCCCGACATCAAGCCGCCGTCCGTGCGACAGATCAGCGTGCCGACGACGATCTCGGCCGGCGAATTCTCGTCGCTCGCCGGCGTGACCGACGAAACCCGCAAGACCAAGGAATTGCTGAAGCACGACGGCGTGATGCCGAGCGCGGTCATTCTCGATCCGGCGATCACCGTCCACACGCCCGAATGGCTTTGGCTCTCGACCGGCGTGCGCGCGGTCGATCATTGCGTCGAAGGCATGTGCTCGAACGAGGCGCATCCTTACGGCGACGCGCAGGCTTTCAAGGGCCTCGAACTGCTCTCGCAAGGGCTGCCGCGCGTAAAGGCCGACCCGCGCGACCTCGATGCGCGGCTCGCCTGCCAGATGGGGGCCTGGCTCTCCATGGGCGCGCTGGCCTCGGGCGTGCCGATGGGCGCGAGCCACGGCATCGGCTACGTGCTCGGCGCCGCCTTCGGCGTGCCGCACGGCCACACATCCTGCATCATGCTGCCCGCCGTCATGGCGTGGAACAAACCGGCGAATGCGGAGCGGCAGAAGCGCGTCGCGGCCGCGATGGGCGATCCCGACGGGGACGCAAGCGTCCTTCTCGACGCGCTCATTCGCGGGCTCGGCATGCCGCGTTCGCTCGCCGACGCGAAGATCGGCGCGGCGCATTTCGACCAGATCGCGACGGCCGCGATGGCGACGCCCTGGGTTCCCCGTAACCCCCGCAGGATCGACGGGCCCGCGCAGATCAGGGAAATTCTCGAGATCGCCGCCTGACCGTCAGACGCCCGCTTTCGGGGCCGCGCCGACGATTTCGTCACGCAATTCGCGGCGCAGAATCTTGCCGACGTTGGTCTTCGGAAGCGTCTTGCGGAACTCGACGTGTTTCGGCGTCTTGTAGCCGGTCAGTTGCTGTTTGTAGAAGGCGGCGAGCTCTTCCTTCGTGAGCTTCGGATCCCTCGGCACGACGAACAGCATGACCGCCTCGCCGGATCGCGGATCGGGCACGCCCACCGCCGCGCATTCGAGCACGCCCGGATGTTCGGCCACGACAGCCTCGATCTCGTTCGGATAGACGTTGAAGCCGGAGACGTTGATCATGTCCTTCTTGCGGTCGACGATGCGCAGGAAACCCTTTTCATCGAGCACGCCGATGTCGCCGGACTTGAAGAAACCGTCCGATGTCATGACATTCGCCGTTTCGTCCGGCCGGTTCCAGTAGTTCGCCATGACCTGCGGCCCGCGGATGGCGACCTCGCCGGCGGCGCCCGGCGACAGAACGGCGCCGTTGTCGGCGAGGATGCGAATCTCCACGCTCGGCATCGGGAGGCCCACCGTGCCGTTGAACGCATCGAGCGTGACGGGATTGCAGACGACGCCGGACGAGGTTTCCGACAGGCCGTAGCCTTCGACGATCGGAATGCCCGTGACGTCCTTCCACTTCCGCGCGACGGCTTCCTGCACGGCCATGCCGCCGCCGTTCGAGACCATCAGCTCCGAAAAGTCGAGCTTCGCGAAATCCTCGTTGCCGAGAAGACCGTTGAACAGCGTGTTGACGGCCGGCAGCAGGTGGAACTTGCGTCCGCGCAATTCCTTCACGAAGCCGGGAATGTCGCGCGGATTGGGGATGAGGAGGCAAAGCGCGCCGGCGCGCATCGCCAGCAACGAACAGGAGACGAAGGCGAATACGTGATAGAGCGGCAGCGCGCAGACGGCGACGAGCTGCGTCGTCGCCTGTTTGGCGGCGAGCGCCGGCTGCAGCCACGCCTCCGAGGCAAGCACCGCCGCGATCAGCGCGCCGTGCGTGAGCGTCGCGCCTTTCGAGACGCCGGTGGTGCCGCCCGTATATTGCAGCACCGCGGGGTCGGCCGGTTTCAGCTCGGGTTCGTCGAGCGTTTTGCCGGCGCCCGATGCGAGCACGGCGTTGAAGCGCAGCGCGCCCGGCAACGCATAGGCAGGAACCATCTTGCGACGGACGACGAAATTGACGATCGCGCCTTTCGCGAAGCCGAGCATGTCGCCCATGCTGGCGATCACGATATGACGAATCTGCGTCTTCTCGAGCGCCTGCTGCAGGGTCGCCGCGAAATTCTCGAGAATGAAGATCGCCTTCGCGCCGGAATCCGAAAGCTGATGCTCGAGCTCGCGCGGCGTATAGAGCGGATTGACGTTCACCGCGATGAAGCCGGCGCGCAGGATCGCCGAGACGACAACCGGATATTGCAGGACGTTGGGCATCATAACGGCGACCCGATCGCCGCGCGCGAGGCCGAGCGATTGCAGAAAGGCGCCGAGGTCGCGCGAGGTTCGTTCGATATCGCCGAACGTCAGCTGGCGCCCCATGCATTCATAGGCCGGAAGGTCGTGGTTTTTCGCGAAGCTCTCCGCAAAGAGCGCGACGAGCGAGGGATAGATCGAGGCGTCCACCTCCGCCGGCACGCCGGGGGGATAGCTCGCAAGCCAGGGGCGTTCGTCCATATCGCTCTCCTTCCGCCCAGGCTTGGCGGGCGGCCATCATCGCGGCAAAACGGCGATGGTCAATAATCCGGCGCAAGCCGGAGGCGCCGCTGGCGAAACGCCGCAGTAGCCGGCCGCGCAAACAGCTATATATTCGATCGGGCGAAGCCATTTGCGAGTGCCGGACATGAGACCTTCCCTTGTCGCAGCCGCGTTCTCCCTGTTCGCGCTGCCGGCAGCCGCATCCGAAGTTCCGCGCTTCGATTTCGAGCGGACCTGCCGCGAAACGCCGCCGGTGGCGATGGATCGGAAGGCGACCTACGAACAGTGCATGGCCGACGAGAGGCAGGCGCGTCAGCAACTCGGACCGGCCTGGGCGAAAGCGAGCCTGAAAGCGCGCGCGCAATGCGCGTCGCTGACGGGGCTCGGCGGCGTGCCGAGCTATGTCGAGCTCATCACCTGCCTCGAAATGGAAAATCCCGCCAACCGCGCCTCGCCCGATCCGGGAGCCGCCAGCTTCCGCAATCCGCACCCGCAGCCGACCGGCAAATCGATCGGCCAATAGCGGCGGCTCAGCCGGCCTGCGCGCCGAAAGCGGCAACGAGCGCCTTGCGGCGCTCCTCTCCCTCCGACCATTTGCGGCCGCCGAGCAGGCCGCCGTCGACGACGAGCGCATGGCCGTTGACGAAGGTCGATTCGTCGCTCGCGAGGAACAGCGCGGCGTTGGCGATGTCCTCCGGCAGACCGGCGCGCGGAATGGCCTGTGCGCCCGCGAGCACCATCTTCATCGGCTCGACGGTGCGGTCGGCGACCTGCGTCGCGAGCCCCATGCCCTTGCCGAAGATGGGCGTCGCGATTCCGCCCGGACAGATGCAATTGACGCGCACGTTCTGTTCGCCGAGCTCCTTGGCGGCCGTCTCGGTCAGATGAATCACGGCGGCTTTCGCGGCGCTGTAGACGTGCGGGCCGTGGCCCGTGCCGATGCCTGCGACCGACGCCGTCGAGATGATCGAGCCGGACTTTTGCGCCGCCATCACGCGGCCGGCGTGCTTCATGCCGAGCAGGACGCTGCGGAAGAGAATGCGCAAGGCCGAATCGGCCTCGTCCATCGGCGTGTCGAGAATGGAGCCGCCGACGCCGGGCACGCCGGCATTGTTGAACATGCAGTCGAGACGGCCGAATTTTCCGACCGCATGCGCGACGAGCGCGGCGATGTCGGCTTCCTCGCCGACATCCGTGCGCAGGTAGCTCGTCCTGGCGCCGAGTTCCTCGACGAGGCGCTCGCCCTTGTCGTCCTGAAGGTCGCCCACCACGACAGACGCGCCTTCGGCGACGAAACGCTCGACGCTCGCCCGTCCGATGCCGCTCGCTCCGCCGGTGACGATCGCGACCTTGCCTTGCAGCCTGCCCATGGTTTCTCCCGGTCTTGCCTGATTTTCGCCCGATCACCAGCGCGCCGGCAGATGCTCCAACCGGCGCAGCGTGATGGTGGGACGCCATGCGGGATTGTCGAGATTTTCGAGCTTCATGTTCGGAAAGCGCGTCGCCAGCGCGCGGAACGCGATTTCGCCCTCGAGCCGCGCGAGCTGCGCGCCGAGACAGGTGTGGATGCCGCCGCCGAACGAAAGCGGCCGGACGTTCTTGCGGCGAATGTCGAGTTTTTCGGGCTCGTCGTAGGCGGCCGGGTCGCGGTTGGCCGCGCCGAGCAGACACATGACGTCGTCGCCGCGCCTGACCGCGTTCCCGGCGATCTCGCAATCCCTGGAGGCCTTGCGCGCGGTGAGCTGCACCGAGGAATCGTAGCGCAGCAATTCTTCGACCGCCCCTTGCGCGAGCGTCGGATCGTCGACCAGCAGTTTCCACTGATCGGGATTGCGATGGAGCGCAAGAAGGCCGTTGCCGATGAGATTGGTCGTCGTCTCGTGGCCCGCGTTGAAGAGCAGCGAGACGTTCGCGTAGAGCTCGTCTTCAGACAGCCGGCCGTCCTTCTCGTCGCTGACCTGCAGCAGCGCGGAAGTCAGATCGTCGCCCGGCTCTTCGCGACGGCGCTTGAACAGGCCCGAGAAATAGACGCGGTTGCGCTCGATATTGCGATTGACGAGATCGAGTTCGGCGCGCGTCATCGGCGTCGGATCGACAGCGCGGCCGGATATGCGGAATTCCGGCGACAGGAATTGCGCGCGGTCCTCCTCGGGAATGCCGAGCATGTCGCAGATGACGATGACGGGCAGCTTGTGCGCAAAATCGTCGATAACGTCCATCGCGCCAGAGGCTGCGATCGGATCGAGCAGGCTCGCGACTATCTGTTCGATGCGCGGACGCATTTCCTCGACGCGGCGCGCGGTGAAGGCGCGCACGACGAGACCGCGCAGCCGCGTATGCTCGGGCGGATCGCGCAGCAGCATGGAATGGCCGAGCGACTTGTACACCGGCTCCTCGGCGAGCGCGCGACGATTGCGCGGATCGGAAATCTCGGCCGTGAAATCGTGAACGAAGGAATTGTCCTTCAGGACTTTGGCGATATCGTCGTAGCGCGTGAGCACCCACACGCCCATCGGCGACTTCCAGACAGGCGCGCTCTCCCGCAACATGCGATAGAACGGATAGGGATCGCGGACGAAGGCCGGATCCATCGGGTTGAACAGGGGCGCGGACTTGTTCATGCGCGGGGCGCTCGCGATTCGGGACCTGGGCGCAAGGCTATCCGAGAGCCGCATCGAACGCGAATGAGACGCCGCGACACGGCTTGCCTGATCAGGTCTACGGGAAAGCGCGCCGATTCAGGCGTTTGGAAATTTTGGTGGAGCCAGAC
>JAGWTW010000179.1 GCA_028868735.1 Hyphomicrobiales bacterium
GCAGACGAATTCATCTTCCGCAAGGAAGGCAAGAAGAAGTAAGGAACGGCCATGGCAAAGGACAACAAGGCGCAGGATCGCCGCGTCGCCCGCGTTCGCCGCGCGATCCGCGCGCGCGCCTACGGCAAGCCGCGGCTTTCCGTGCATCGCTCGTCGAAGCAGATCTATGCGCAGATCATCGACGACGACAAGGGCGCGACGATCGTCGCCGCCTCGACGATGGAAAAGGAAAAGCGCGCCGAACTGAAGACCGGCGCGACCGTGGCTGCGGCCAAGGAGATCGGCAAGCTGATCGCCGAACGCGCGGTCGCCAAAGGCATCAAGACCGTCGTGTTCGATCGCGGCGGCTACATGTACCACGGCCGCGTGAAGGCGCTGGCCGAGGGCGCGCGCGAAGGCGGGCTCGAGTTTTAACGAATTCCTCATGCCGAGGAGCCCGCGCAGCGGGCGTCTCGAAGCATGGGGAGGCTGCCATCCTTCGAGACGCGGGCTTTGCCCGCTCCTCAGGATGAAGGTTGCAGTTTCGAAGCGAGCGGGCGCGCGCAGGCGCGTTCCGCGCAAGTGACGGAAAGAGAGAATGGCTGAACCCAGGCATGAGGGCGGTCGCGGCCGCGGTCGCGAACGCGATCGCGAGGAGCGCGATTCGGAATTCGTGGATCGCCTCGTCCACATCAATCGCGTCGCCAAGGTGGTGAAGGGCGGTCGGCGCTTCGGCTTCGCCGCGCTCGTCGTCGTCGGCGACCAGAAGGGCCGCGTCGGCTACGGCCACGGCAAGGCGCGCGAAGTGCCGGAAGCGATCCGCAAGGCGACGGAAGCCGCCAAGCGCGCGCTCATCCGCGTGCCGCTGCGCGAAGGCCGCACGCTGCACCACGACGTGTTCGGCCGCCACGGCTCGGGCCGCGTGATTCTTCGCGCAGCGCCCGCCGGTACGGGAATCATCGCCGGCGGCCCGATGCGCGCCGTGTTCGAGACGCTCGGCATGCACGACGTGGTCGCGAAGAGCCAGGGCTCCTCGAACCCGTACAACATGATCCGCGCCACGTTCGACGCCCTGAAGCGCGAGGATTCGCCGCGTCAGGTCGCCGCTCGCCGCTCGATCAAGGTTTCGACCCTTCAGGCCCGCCGCCCCGGCGCCGAGGCCGAAGGCGCGGACGCCTGATAGGGGAGAGCGCAGATGTCGAACAAGACAATCGTCGTCGAACAGACGAAAAGCCCGATCGGTCGTCCGGGCTCGCAGCGCCAGACGCTGAAGGGCCTCGGCCTCAACAAGATCGGCCGCCGCACCACGCTGAAGGACACGCCCGACGTGCGCGGCATGGTGGCTTCGGTTGCGCATCTCGTGCGCATCGTCGAGACGAAGTGAGGATGAGCCGATGAAACTCAACGGCATTTCCGACAATCCCGGTTCGTCCAAGAACCGGATGCGCGTGGGCCGCGGCATCGGCTCGGGCAAGGGCAAGACCGGCGGGCGCGGCGTGAAGGGTCAGAAGGCCCGCACCGGCGTCGCCATCAAGGGCTTCGAGGGCGGCCAGATGCCGCTGCATCGCCGCCTGCCGAAGCGCGGCTTCTGGAATCCCTTCTCCACCGACTACAACGAGGTCAACATCGGCCGCGTGCAGCAGGCGGTGGACGCGGGCAAGCTCGACGCCGCCAAGGCCGTCACGATCGAGGCGCTCGTCGAAGCTGGCGTGATCTCGCGTCCGCGCGACGGCGTGAAGATCCTCGGCCAGGGCGAATTGAAGGCGAAGCTCTCCTTCGAAGTCGCGGCCGCCTCCAAGTCGGCGCGCGCGGCGATCGAGAAGGCCGGCGGTTCGGTCAAGCTGCTTGCGGCCGAAGCGGCCGAGGCCGCCTCCGCCTGACGAATTTCGCAGGTGTAATGACCTGCGAAGCAACCTATATCGGCGGAGCGCGGGACATCGGTCCTTCGCTCCGTTTTCGTTCGAGCCGCCCATTTCGCGCGGCTGATCTTAAGGACGCTCCATGGCATCGGCAGCCGAACAGCTCGCGGCCAACGTAAACTGGTCAGCCTTCTCCAAGGCGGAAGAGCTCAAGAAGCGAATCTGGTTCACGCTCGGCGCGCTCATCGTCTACAGGGCCGGCACCTATATTCCGCTGCCGGGCATCGATCCGGACGCCTTCGCCAATTCCTTCTTCGGCCAGTCGAAGGGCATGCTCGAACTGTTCAACATGTTCGCCGGCGGCGCTGTGCAGCGCATGGCGATCTTCGCGCTGAACATCATGCCGTACATTTCGGCCTCGATCATCATCCAGCTCCTGACCTCGGTCTTCCCGCAGCTCGAGGCGATCAAGAAAGAGGGCGAACAGGGGCAGAAGGTTCTCAACCAGTACACGCGCTATCTCACCGTGCTGCTCGCGGCCTTCCAGGCATACGGCATGGCGGTCGGCCTCGAGGGGCAGCAGGGGGTGGTCACCGATCCCGGCTGGTTCTTCCGCATCTCGACCGTGCTGACGCTGATGGGCGGCACCATGTTCCTGATGTGGCTCGGCGAGCAGATCACCAGCCGCGGCATCGGCAACGGCTCCTCGCTCATCATCTTTTCCGGGATCGTCGCGGCCTTTCCGTCGGCCATCGCCAATACGCTGGAACTCGGGCGGCAGGGCGCGATTTCGACCGGCCTGATCCTGACGGTGCTCGTCACCGCCGTCATCGTGGTCGCCTTCATCGTGTTCATGGAACGCGCGCAACGGCGCCTGCTCATCACCTATCCCAAGCGCCAGCACGGCAATCGCGTCTACGAAGGCCAGACGTCGTTCCTGCCGCTGAAGCTCAACACGTCCGGCGTCATTCCGCCGATCTTCGCCTCCTCGCTGCTGCTGCTGCCGACGACGATCGCGAATTTCTCGCAGAGCGCGAATTCCGGCGGCATACTCGGCACGATCGCGCAATTGCTGGGGCACGGGCGGCCGCTCTACATGCTGCTCTACGTCGCGCTGATCGTGTTCTTCGCCTTTTTCTACACGGCGATCGTGTTCAACCCGACCGATACGGCCGACAATCTCAAGAAGCACGGGGGCTTCATCCCGGGCATCAGGCCCGGCGAGCGCACGGCCCAGTACATCGACCAGGTGCTGATGCGCATCACCGTGATCGGCGCGGCCTATCTCGCGATCATCTGTCTCTTACCCGAAATGCTGATTTCCTACGCCTCGATGCCGTTTTATTTCGGAGGCACGTCACTGCTGATCGTGGTCAGCGTGATGATGGACACGGTGGCGCAGATCCACGGCCACCTGCAGGCGCATCAATACGAGGGGCTCGTCCGCAAGGCCAAGCTCCGGGGGAGGAAGAAATGAGACTGATCCTTCTGGGACCGCCCGGCGCGGGCAAGGGCACGCAGGCGACGCGATTGACCCAGAAGTACGGCATACCCCAACTGTCCACCGGCGACATGCTGCGCGCGGCGGTCAAGGCCGGCACGCCGGTCGGGCTCAAGGCCAAGGCGGTGATGGAAGCGGGCGGCCTCGTTTCCGACGAGATCGTGATCGGCATCATCAAGGACCGGATCGAGGAAAAGGACGCCGCGAAGGGCTTCATCCTCGACGGGTTTCCGCGCACCGTGGCGCAGGCGGAAGCGCTGCACGCGCTGCTCGAGCGCGAAAAGATGAAGCTCGACGCGGTAATCGAACTGAAGGTCGACGAGAAGGCCTTGCTCGCCCGCATCGAAAATCGCGCGCGCGAAACGGTCGCGGCCGGCGGAACGGTGCGCGCCGACGACAATCCCGAGAGCTTCAAGATCCGCCTCGACGCCTACCGCGAACAGACCGCGCCGGTGTCGGCCTATTACGCGAAGATCGGCGAACTGAAGACGGTGGACGGCATGGCGCCGATCGACGCCGTGACGAAGGCGCTGGATGGGTTGCTGGGCGGTTAGGCGTTCTGAACGACCTGCTAGTAGCTCGCTACGTGCGTATAGTATTCGGCGTGATGCGCGCATTCGACTTCCGCCAAATCCTCGACGGCAGTTTCGATTGCGTCGACGTGCGCTGCTGGAATCGCGACCTCAACAGGATCGTTGAAGCGCGTGCCAAGCATAACGTGTTCGTCAAGCCATCGCGCTGCTTCTGACATTGCCCTTGAATTGTCCCACGCTTGCGGATCGCGTCTCATCCAATTCAAGAGGTCGTAAAACTCTTCGGTCGAGTAAATTCGTAAGACACCCGGCATATCGGTTCATCCCAAGAATCGTTCCTTACGATGCTTCTCAAGCAAAGCAGGGTCAGGTTTGAAGCGGTCTGGAAGCGTTAGCTTTTCGTGGCTGACAGACCGGAGCTTTTTATGGTCGATTTCCGGAAGTTGCGAAGAATAAAGAATCGAAAAATCGGGTGCGACGGCAATCAAGCCTTTCTCGAATGCCGCGTCATGCACGTAATTGAGACAGAGTCCGTTTCTCGGGTCCAGTCGTTTCGCGGCGTTTTTTGCCCACGGCTCTATGTGACTCGCCACGAGTAGGCGTCGATCAGAGATGCCAGTCATCGCACATTGTGAATCGAAACTTGCGATGATCATCGCTCTGAAGAAATTTTGATTGATACGCCGCTTTGCAAGCCCGACGCTGTCAATGCCCTCGCGGCAATCTACCTCGTGTAGTGCCTGTTGTGTTTCTTCGAATCCGTCGCGGCCTTGGAGATCGGTAGGCTCCAAAAATTGATCCATGTGCTCAAAGAACTCGGACCATACAGCGCGATCCAGCGCGCTGGTATTTCCCATTCCTTTTCGATCAATCGTGGGGTCGAGGCTCGCGAAATTTACTAACTTGTACGCGACTGACCCCGGAGTTCGGTCAAGCCGCGTCGCGAGGGCGGTCACATCTGGGTTTCGATGATGGAGCCGGCCAAAGGGCGTTACGCAATACAGGCGCAATACGTCGAGCAATTCGTCCCGTGTCCATGATCGCCCAGCGGCCAATTTCATCCCATCCGTTCAAAAGCGAGAAGCTGCGGCCGCGTAACGGAGGCCGGTGTCATACCAAAAACCGATATCCAAAATATCTATGGCCTTCACGGCAATCCGCTTCGATTTGTAAAATTCGCGCCATTCATCGACGTCGAACCTCACGATATCTCGATAGTTCGAAAACTCATTTGCGTCCGAGTCGGCTTCATTGAAGCTTCTGATCGTTCCGTCTGCTGCGTTGACTTCAACAATTCCGTAATTTCCGAAAATCTCGATTGTGTCAGCTGTCGAAGACATTTTGAGTCCAAAAAGCTTTCGTAGAGTAGATCGGGGGCGAATGTTCGCTTTCTGTTCCGACATTGTCAAGGCAAAGTCTGAGGGGCTGTGCCCGCTTATCCCTTGACCCCGCCGCCCATCCCCCCTAAACACCCGCATCCGCTGTGATCGCTCAGCCCGGGACCTCCTCGCGAGGGCCGTGGGCGTTTGCGTTTTCGGGGCGGAAACACCATATCCCGCATGGGCCGGCCTCCACCGGACGCGGGGTTTTTCAACCGAAGGGCCGCGGCCGCGCCGAAGCCTTTCCGACATGGAGCGAAGAAGTGGCCCGTATAGCCGGCGTCAA
>JAGWTW010000062.1 GCA_028868735.1 Hyphomicrobiales bacterium
ACGGCCGCGCGCCCGCGGCGCCGGCGCTTTCAAAGAGAGTCGGTCGTCACCGCGCCATCATCGATTTCACCAACGCCCGCATGCCCTCCGCAAGCTTCTCCCATTGCGGCAGCAGAGCGGTCGTGAAGCGCATCTCGACGTCCGCGCCCTGTTCGCGCAGCGCGGCGATGCAGGTTTCCGGCAGGCCGTCCGGCGGGACGGTGGGCTTTGCGCAACGTGCGGCGAAGGCGCGCCCTTCGGGCGGGGCGAAATAGAGATCCTCGCCATCGTAGGGCGAGCCGTCCTGGAAGGCGCGCCTGATGAGACCGTTGTCGGTTTCGACGACGTCGGCTTCCAGGAACCTGGAGTAGAGCATCGAGACGAGATCGGCCGGATCGAGCTTGCGTTCCGCAGGTCCGATCGAAAGGAAGACGAGGGCAGGGGACCCCGGCTTGACCCCGGTCAGCGGCAAGGTGGCTTCGCCCGCAGGCCTCAGGTCCGGGAACGTGGCGGCGATCTCCAGGGAGTCGAGCCGGCCGCCGTTCCGGCCGGGCGGAAATCTCGCGTAGGCCGCGGGATAGGCGAGCCGCAGGTCGCCGACGCGCGCCTCCACATAGTCGGCGCCCGCAGGTCCGCGCCGCAGGAACAACCAGGTCGTCGCGCCCGCGCCGAGAAGCAGGATCGCGAGGCAGACGGCCAGAAGCGTCTTGATGGCGGGCGACATTGGGGAGGACATCGGGCGCCCGACTATGCCAGATTCGCCGGCGAAAGGATGGACGATGGCATCGAATACGTTTCCGACCGCAGCGGACAAGACGGCGCTCGAGGAGGGATCGGTCTTCGCGCCGAAATTCGACGCGGCCGGCCTCATCGTATGCTTCACCGTGGAGGCTTCCACCAACGAGGCGCTGATGGTCGCCTACATGAACGCCGAGGCCTTGCGGCTGACGATCGAGACCGGGATCGCCCATTACTGGTCGCGCTCGCGCAATAGCCTGTGGCGCAAGGGCGACACGTCAGGCCAGACGCAACGCGTGGTCGAGATGCGCGTCGATTGCGACCAGGACGCGCTGCTGCTGCGCGTGGAGGCCGGCGGCGACGGCGGCGCGTGCCATACCGGACGCAAATCCTGCTTCTACCGACGCGTGGACGGGGCGGGGCGGCTCGCGTTCACCACCGACTAACCAAGAATGGAACCCAAGGGTTCAGCCCCGGTTCATTAACCGTCTGGCGATGTTGCTGGAGGAGCGTTGCGAACGGAGGAGTTTTTCCGCTTCCGCAGCGTCGAGCGAGTGAGTCAATGCTGACGTTGATGCGTAGAGCCCAAGCGATCTGGAACGACGAATCCGGCGCCGCGCCGCCGGCGCCCGTCGATCGTCCCGCACAAAACCATACGCCGCCTTCGCCCCGGCGCCCGAAGATCGGCCTTGCGCTTGGCGCGGGCGCTGCGCGCGGCTGGTGCCATATCGGCATCCTGCGCGAACTCGACGCCGCCGGCTTTCGGCCCGACGTCATCGCCGGCACGTCGATCGGCGCCCTCGTCGGCGGATGTTTCGCGGCCGGGAAGCTGGACGCGATCGAGGATTTCGCACTGTCGCTGACGCGCCGGCGCGTGCTCGGGCTGCTCGATCTGTCCTTTTCCGGCGGCGGCCTGTTCTCCGGCGCGCGCCTGCGCGATCTTCTGTCGGAAGCGCTTGCGGGCGTCACGATCGAATCCCTGCCGGTTCCCTTCGCCGCCGTCGCGACGGAGATCTCGACCGGACATGAAATCTGGCTGCGCAACGGTCTTCTGTCGCGCGCGCTGCCGGCGTCCTATGCGTTGCCCGGTCTTCTGGAGCCGCAGGCGATCGATGGACGCTGGCTGTTCGACGGCGCGCTCGTCAATCCGATCCCGGTTTCGGTCTGCCGCGCGCTCGGCGCCGACATTGTCGTCGCCATCAGCCTGCAATCGGACTCGATGTTCCGCGGCACCGTCATCGGCGATCGCAACATCGGCGACGAGACCACGGACGCGCTTGCGAAGAAGGTCGCAGAGGCCGGCCATATCTCGTGGCTGAGCAGCATGACGTCGCCGACCGCGCTCATCCGGCGCACGCTCCGGCGCGGCGCCCACGATTCGCCGGGCGTCGCTTCGGTCATGCTCGACGCTTTCTCGATCACGCAGGACCGCATCGCGCGGTCGCGACTCGCCGGCGATCCCCCCGACGTGCTGATCAACGCGCGGCTGGAGCAGTTCGGCCTTTTCGATTTTCATCGCGCGCGGGAATTGATCGCAGTCGGCCGCGAGACTGCGCGGCGCAAGCTGCCCGAGATCATCGAGCACGCGAGCCTGGTCGCGCCGGCCTGAAGGGCGCCGGCGCCGGTCTTCGTTCGAGCGTCAGGCGTTTGCGATATATTCGCGCATCGCCTTGTGCTCGGTCTCGATCGCCTCGAGCCGGATTTTCACGACGTCGCCGATCGAGATCATGCCCGCAAGCTTGCCGTCGCGCAGGACGGGCAAATGACGAATGCGGCTCTGGGTCATCGTCTCCATCGTTTCCTCGACCGATTCGTCTTCGGACGTGGAGATGACCTTCGACGTCATGTGTTTGCTGACGGCGTCGTTCAGCGATTCGCCGCCGGCGGCGGACACCGCGCGCACGATGTCGCGTTCGGACAGAATGCCGAGAACGCTGCCGCTCGCGTCGGAAATCACCACGGCGCCGATCTTGTGCCTGACGAGTACGTCTGCAGCTTCCCTCAAGGTGATATGCGGACGCGCCGTCACCACGTCGCGCCCCTTGATCGCGAGAATGCGAGCAACCGTCATGTGCTTGCCTCCTTCCCCACTGCGCGGCTTGCAACCGTCTTCTTGCGCGAAGGATGCGACTCTTCGCCGGTCGGCGCAAGTCGCATTTGATGCATATTTCAGCGCAATTGCGGCGCAGACGACCTCACTGCAAGGCGGCAGGCGGATCGAAGAGCGAAAACAACAGGAAGCCGGCGACGAAACAGCCGATATGCGCTTCCCACGCAATCGGCGCGCCGCCGGACAGAGGCGCATACACGCCGAACGCCAGATTCGTCACGAACCAGATCGCGATAAAGGTTATGGCGCGACGTTCGGCGAGCACAGCGCGTAGCGGCGGCGCGGGCATTCGATAGGCGAGGAGGTCGCGCGATCGCGCAAAGCCCGCGCCGAGCGGCGCGCCCGGCGCAAAGGCGAAACGCACAGCAGCGCCCATGGCGCCCGATATGCCGGCCGACGCGCCGATGACCGGCGCGAGGCCGAAGGGGTGGGCGAGATAATGCGCGAGCGCGCCGAAGATCGCGGCGACCGCAAGCAGAAGATTGAACCGCAGTCCGCCGAACCTGCGGCATACCGCGGAGCCGAAGGCGAGGAGCCAGACCGCGTTGAGCGCGATATGCGCGAATGAGCCGTGCAAGAAGGCGTAAGTGAACGGCGTCCACCAGCGCAGGCCGCCGCCGACGAAGATCGCGAGTTCGTCGCGTTCCATCGCGCCGCCTGTGATCGCCGCGGACGCCGCTTCGAGCACGCCCGTCCGATCGAAGGCGAAAGTGACATTGGCCGGGACGAAAGCGAGGTCGGCGAGGAGGCGGAAGTCCGTCGCCGGATCGAGCGCCTGGCGCACGAGATGGATGGCGGCGAGCAGCGCCACGAGGATCAAGACCGGCGCGGTCGATCTGGCGAAGGCGCGGTCATCTTGGGTTTGGTCGTTCATCGGGGCTTTGCAGGCGGCGGGGGAAGATTGTGAGCCGCAATCTTCCCCCAAAGTGCGCATCGTCTTTACCGCGAAAGTCCGCGTTCCGAAACGGGACCTCGGGCGCCCCGTCCCGCGCTGGAGCCAAAGAGCGGGTCGGAGCTTGCGATGGCGTTTACGACCCGGAGCCTCAGGTCGTCCTCGCCTCTTGCGTATTTTTTCTCTCATTTCAGGCGCATCAGCGCAATGCAAACGTCCCGTTAACATTAATTCCGGCCATGGCACGTCGCCTGCTGCGCTCGAGCCGGAGACGCGCACGGGCAGCTTCCGTGTGTCGAATGAACACAGCCCTGTTTCGACGAGGGCTAGCCGGGGCGACGATGAGACAGAAAGCGACACGCGAGCTTTACGCCTATTGGAACGCGATCCGGAAGGAGCGCGCCGCGCCCGACCGCGCCGAAATAGATCCGGCCGAAATCAGGTCGATCCTGTCGGACACATTCATGATCGAGTCGGACGGCGAGAGCCGGTTTCCGGTTCGTCTGACCGGCTCGCGCCTCAATGCGCTGTGGCTCGACGAGATGAAGGGCCGTTCGTTCGTCGATCTGTGGGGCGAGGACGGCGCGAGCGTCGGCGCCGCGCTGTGGACGGTGATGGACGGCGCTGCGCCGGTTCTGATCGGCGCGGCCGCCGCGCCGTCAGATCATGCGCCGGTCGAACTCGAGCTGCTCCTGTTGCCGCTGCGTCATCACGGGCGCACCCATGCGCGCATCCTCGGTTCGATCGCTGCGGCCAATCATCCGGACTGGCTCGGACTCATCGCCGTGGAGCGGCTGATGCTGCGTTCGATGCGGATCATGTCGGCCTCGCAGGCGCGCGTCGAACTGCCGATCTACCAGCGCTCGCGCGCCGCCCCGCAGCGGCCGCCGCAACGCCCGCATCTACGCCTGCTGCACGGCGGGCGCGAACCGGCCTGAATTTAGGCGTTTGCTTTCACGTTGCGGAAACCAGCGGCGCAGTTCGTTGTTTTTCCGAACGGCGGGTAATGCCGGATTAACCATCCCTATATAGCCTTGCTGCGATTCAGGCAGGGAAAATCCTGTGGCATTTCCGCTTCCAAGAGCAGCCGTCAAACCGCTCGAACGTCGTCGCTTCCGTCGCGTCAAGGCGTCGTTGCCCGGCCGTTACATGCTCGAAAACAAACAGGAATATCCCTGTCAGACGATCGACATGTCGCCCGGCGGACTTCGCGTCGCCGCGCCGGTCAAGGGCGCGCTCGGCGAGCGCATCGTTTTTTATTTCGAGGATTTCGGGCGTCTCGAAGGCACGGTCGTACGCGTGACCGGCGAAGGTTTCGCGGTCGAAATGAACTTGCTTTCCAGCAAGCGCGAGCGGCTGGCCGATCTCCTGACCTGGCTCGTCAATCGTGACGACGGCGCCGACGAATTCGCCAATCGCCGTCACAAGCGCATCACGCCGCGTCGTCAGGCCGGCGAAATGGTGACAGCCGACGGCGCCCGGATTCCGGTCAAGATCGTCGACGTATCGGTCAGCGGCGTCGGCCTGCAGGCGCAGGAATTGCCGCCGATCGGCGCGCGGGTCGACATCGGCCGCCGCACCGGCAAGGTCGTGCGCCATTTCAACGGCGGCCTGGCTGTCGAATTCCAGCGGCTCATTCCGATCGAGGAATTCGACGAGGACATCGTCCTCTGACCCGATTTACGGTTCGACGAGCTTGAGGCCGGCGCTGAATCTCTTTGCGCGGGCGGCGTAAACGGCCGCGATCATGCGGCCCATGCCCGCGCCTTTCTCGTCGAGCGTGCGCACGGCCTTGGCGGGCGCGCCGACGATCAGCGAATTATCGGGAAACTCCTTGCCCTCGGTGACGAGCGCGTTCGCGCCGACGAGGCAGTTCTTGCCGATCTTCGCGCCGTTGAGGACGGTCGCGCCCATGCCGATGAGCGCGCCCTCGCCGACGATGCAGCCGTGCAGGATGACATTGTGCCCGATCGTGGCGTTGGCGCCGATGACCAGCGGAAAGCCGGGGTCCGTATGCAACGTGCACCCGTCCTGCACGTTGGCGCCGGCGCCGATGTCGATGAGATCGGTGTCGCCGCGCACGATCGCGTTGAACCAGACGCTCGAATCCTCGCCGAGCCTGACGCGGCCGATCACATGCGCGCCGGGCGCGACGAAATAGCGGCCGGCAGGCGGCAGTTCCGGGCTGAGTTCGTCGAGCTTGTAGATGGGCATGGGCGTCCTTTCGAGAAGCGCGCACCATGGCACGCGGCGCGCGCGCCGATCAACGTCGCGCCGTTTGCCTTTCGTCCCTCGCATCGCCTAGCGTTGCGCGCCAACGGGAGGACGACATGACGATATCGCGACGCGCGCTCGGCGCCTTCATCGCAGGGAGCGCGGTCGCCGCGCCGGCCGTGCTGCGCGCGCAGGCGCCGCAGAAGCTGGTGATGGGTTCGCCCATGCCGTCGAGTCATTCCGCGTCGACGTTCATGGCGGCCGCGGTCGAGGCCATCCGCAAGGAGACGAATGGCGCGGTCGACATCCTGTTCCTGCCGGACAGCCAGCTCGGCACGGAAGCCGACATGCAGCGGCAATTGCGGTCGGGCGCGATCCAGTTCGTCATCGGCTCGTGCTCGTCGTTGCAGCAGGTCGTCAACGTGGCCGGCATGCCCGGCGTCGCCTACGCGTTCAGGGACTACGACCAATTATGGGCCGCGCTCGACGGCGAGCTCGGCGCCATGACGAAGGAGGCGCTCGCAAAGGTGGGCATGATCGCGTTCAAGTGTCTCGACAACGGCTTCCGGAGCGTGACCACGAGCGTGCGGCCGATCCATTCGGTCGACGACCTGAAGGGATTGAAGATCCGCGTTCCGCCGAGCCGGTTGCTCACGTCGCTGTTCGAGAAGCTCGGCGCCGCGCCGGTGACGATCAGCATCGGCGAACTCTATTCGGCCCTCCAGACGAGGGTCGCGGACGGCATGGAGAATTCGCTCGTCCAGTTCGTAGCGCTGAAGATCTTCGAGGTGCAGAAATATTGCTCGTTGACGCGGCATTCGTGGGATGGGCTGTGGGTGATGACGGGCGACAAGGTCTGGTCGTCATTGCCGGCCGAGCAGAGGCGAATCATCCAGCGGCGCTTCGACGAGGCGGTTCTTGCCCAGCAGAAGGATTTCGCAAGGCAGGACGCGGAGTTGCGGCCCAAACTGGAAGCGCTCGGCCTGAAATTCAACGACGTCGACCGCGCGCCGTTCGCAGATAGCTTGAAAAAAGCCGGCTATTATCGTGACTGGAAAGAGAAATTCGGAGCGGATGCGTGGGCCGTTCTCGAAAAATACACGGGCCCGCTCGGGGCGTGATCCGAGCGAGCCTGGTTAAGGCGGAGATTCGGATTCCACAGCCTAGTCCTTGATCATGCTCATGAAACGAACCTGCTCGGCGGGATCGTCCCGGAAAATGCCGGTGAAGCGGGTGGTGATGGTCGAGGCGCCATGCTTGCGCACGCCGCGCATCGACATGCACATGTGTTCGGCCGACACGTAAATGGCGACGCCGCGCGGCCTGAGGTGCGTTTCGAGCGCCTCGACGATCTGCGCGGTCATCGCTTCCTGCGTCTGAAGGCGGCGGGCGTAGACATCCACCAGACGGGCGAGCTTCGACAGGCCGACCACGCCGTCGCGCGGATAATAGGCGATGTGCGCCTTGCCGACGAAGGGCACCATGTGGTGCTCGCAATGCGACGAGAAGGAGATGTCGCGGACGAGCACCATGTCGTCGTAGCCGTCGACCTCCTCGAACACGCGATCGAGAATTTCGGCGGGGTCTTCGGCGTATCCGGCGAACAATTCGCGATAGGCCTTGGCGACGCGGCGGGGGGTGTCGACCAGGCCTTCCCGGCTCGGGTCGTCACCCGCATAGGCGAGGAGGACGCGCACGGCGGCCTCGGCCTGCTCCTGCGTCGGTCTATCCGTGGGCGCAGGCTCGCGCGCCTGCGCATTTCGACGTTCGGACAAGCTCAAGGTCTTAACCACCGCATCCATGTGGAGCCTCCGGGCCCGCCCGCAGCAGGCAATATGTTACGTCAGCGCTTCGCTGACGGATCAACGCGACTATATTAGACACATAAGCACCGCCGCGCTGGAGCGCCAGTGCCGAAGGTTCGATCGGAAAATGCTGAGCGACATCTATAACAAGCGAATTCTGGAGCTGGCGGCCAATATTCCCCGGCTCGGCCGTCTGGAAACGCCGGGCGCGAGCGCGACCGCCCATTCCAAGCTCTGCGGCTCGACCGTCACCGTCGATCTCGACATGCGGGACGGAAAGGTCGTCGATTTCGCCCATGACGTGAAAGCCTGCGCCCTCGGGCAGGCGTCCTCGTCGATCATGGCGCGGCACGTGATCGGCGCCAGCGCCCAGGAATTGCGGGATCTGCGCGACGCCGTGCGGCGGATGCTGAAGGAAAACGGCCCGCCGCCCGGCGGCCGCTGGGCGGACGCCGCGGTCCTCGAGCCGGTTCGCGACTATAAAGCGCGCCATGCGTCCACGCTGCTCACCTTCGAGGCGACCGCGGACGCAGCGACGCAGATCGAAACGGCGCAGAGCGCCAAAACGCCGGCCTGAGGGCCGGCCGCAGGACCGCAGCGGCGTCATGGCGAGCGAAGGTTTCCGATTTCGCGGTCCGGGCGATGCGCCCGCTTTTGCGGCGCGCAGCCTGATCCGCGCCTACCAGCTGACGCTGTCGGGACTTGCCGGCCGTCAATGCCGGCATCTGCCGACATGCTCGGACTATACGGCCGAGGCGATCGGACGGTACGGGCTGTGGGGCGGCGGCTGGATGGGCCTTGCGCGCATTTGCCGATGCCGTCCGGGCGGCACCGCCGGATTCGATCCCGTTCCGCCGGCGCCGCCGCTCGGCGCCGATGCGGCGCACTTCTGGCGTTACGGCCGGTGGCGCGGGCCGCTCGCCTGCGACGAACCGGCGTCCGCGACCGAACGCAAAGAGTGAAGCTGCGCCCGTCCGGGCGACGCGAAGATTCAAATGCCGCCCAAAAAATTCGGGGTTTGGAAAGAATTCGCGGGCATCGTTTTCGTCGACTTGCATCTTGGGGCGCATCCTACCCGTCGAGCGCCGCAGCCAGCGCCATCCGTTGCGGCAAGGCTGCATCAAGGCGCGACGCCCGAGGAGGCGAACACATGCTCGAAGCGCTGGGTATGGCGGAATTGTCGGCAGGCGATCTGTGGGTCGTTTTTCTTGCCGCCGCTTTCGTGCTCGTCGTCTTCGGCTTCGCCGGCGATCTGATCCTGGGACAGCACGGGTTCGGCGTGATCGGCAACGGAGCGATCCTGCTGGCCGGACCGATCGCGGCCCTCTATTACGAATGCACGTGGCTTCGCTACGGCAATCATCCCGATCTCAACACGACCTTCACGCTCAGCATTTCGCTCGCAGCGGCGTTCCTGTTCGGCATGTCCCTCGCCAAGAGCCGCGTGCTTCCCTGACCCCGGCGATCGCCGGCGCAGGTCACACCGCCACCATCCGGCCGCCGACGAGAATGAGAACGGCTGCGAGAAGAAAGCGCAACGCAGGTTCGCGCACACGCGGCGCGAGACGCGCGCCGAGCACGATGCCGGGAATCGATCCTGTGAGCAGCGACAGCAGCATCGAAGGATCGACCGATCCGACGATCCAGTGGCCGAGCCCCGCGATCAGGGTGAGCGGCACGGCGTGCGCGACGTCCGTACCGACGATGCGCACCGTCGACATGCGCGGATAGAGCAGAAGCAGCGCGGTGACGCCGATCGCGCCGGCGCCGACCGACGAAATCGACACGAGCACGCCGATGACGGCGCCGAGCGCGACCGTCGCGGCGCAAAGCGCGCGATCGGACATTTCGCCGCGCCGTTCGCGCAGACGCAGCAGAAGCGGACGCGCCAGAATGGAGCCGGACGTGAGCAGCAGCGCGACGCCGAGCACGAGCCCGATGAGCCGCGACATGTGGCTCGAGTCGATACCGGCGCGCGACATGAATAGAATCGTCGCCGCCGCGGCCGGCGCGCTGCCGGCTGCGAGGCGACGCACCACGCGCCAATCCACATTGTCGTCGAGATTGTGGACGAGCGAGCCCGCGCTCTTGGTCACGGCGGCGTAGAGCAGGTCGGTGCCGACGGCGGTGGCCGGATGGACGCCGAACAGCAGGACGAGCAGGGGCGTCATCAGCGAGCCGCCGCCGACGCCGGTCAATCCCACGATAAAGCCGACCGCGGCGCCCGAGGCCGCATAAAGAGGCTCGAAATGCATGCTTGCGCCTCGTTTCTCGCCGTCGAAATCAGATGCTGCCGCCGTCGACCGTCAGATCCGCAGTCGTCCGCGCGTCGCGCCGCTCCGCGATTTTCTTCCAGACCGCATCGGTGAAGAGACCGAGCGCCGGCCGCAGGACCGCGTCCGCGAGGCCCGCGGCGACAGCGACGAGCAGCGCGCCGGAGACGACAAGAACGACAAGCGCGGTGAGCAACGGATTGACGACGAGACGCGCGAGATCGCGCGCGCCGCTCTCCGGCCGCACGAGATCGGCGCGCGACAACAGCGAGACGACGCGGTCGCCGAAGGCAGGTCTGCGCGCAGGCGCGGCTGCGTCCGCCTGAACGACGCCGAGACCGACGGTGTCGTTGGTATAGGGGTCGATCAGGATGAAACCGCCCAGCGCCTGGCAGTCCCTATAGGTCGCGGCGACCAGATCGGTTTCGAACCGCAGCGTCGCGACGCCGATGGCGTTCATCGGCAGGTTGGCCGCCGGCTGCTCGCTGTAGTCGTGCACGTCGATCGCGTGGCGAAGCGCGGCGATGCGCGCCGTCGTCAGATTGGTCCCGATCTTGACGAGATAATTGCGGCCGGGCGCGAGCGGCGCCTCGTTCATCGCAAGCAGACGCGCCTCGATCTGGCGCTGCGGTTCGATCCGCGTCGGCGCAGCGACGAGCACGTCGCCGCGCGACACGTCGATCTCATCTGCGAGGACGAGCGTGATCGACTGGCCGCGGCCGGCTTCCTCGATATCGCCCGACGGACCGACGATCCGCGCAACGCGGCTCGTGCGTCCGCGCGGCAGCGCGACGACGCGGTCGCCGACGCCGATCGATCCGCTCGCGATCGTTCCGGAAAAACCGCGAAAGTCGAGGTTCGGCCGGTTCACCCATTGCACCGGCAGCCGGAACACGTCGTCCTGCGCGGGCGCGGTCTCGATCGATTCCAGAAGCGCGAGAAGCGAAGGGCCGGTGCGCCAGGGCGTCTTGTCGGACGCTTCGACGACATTGTCGCCGAAGCGCGCCGATACGGGAACGATGTGCGTTTCGACGAAGTCGAGTTTCTGCGCCAGCGCGCGATAGTCGCGTTCGATTCCGCGGAAAACGTCCTCGCTGTAGCCGACGAGATCGATCTTGTTGACGGCGACGATCACACGACGGACGCCGAGCATGGACACGATGTAGGAGTGACGGCGCGTCTGCGGCAGGATGCCCTTGCGGGCGTCGACGAGAATGATCGCGACATCGGCGGTCGAAGCGCCCGTCGCCATGTTGCGCGTATATTGCTCGTGGCCTGGCGTGTCGGCCGCGATGAAGGCGCGGCGCGGCGTCGCGAAATAGCGATAAGCGACGTCGATGGTTATGCCCTGTTCGCGTTCGGCCGAAAGTCCGTCCACCAGCAATGCGAAATCCACGTCGGCGCCGGTCGTGCCGAAGCGGGCGCTGTCGCGCTCGAGCGCCTCGAGCTGATCCTCGAAGACGGCGCCCGTCTCGAACAAGAGCCGGCCGAGCAGGGTCGACTTGCCGTCGTCGACGGAGCCGCAGGTGATGAACCGCAGAAGCGAGCGCTGCGGCGCCGCCACCACGCCCCGCGCCTCGGCGCGATCGTCGTAGGCGCGCGTCGGCGCATCGACGAGCTTGAGGCTTGCCGCCATCAGAAATAACCTTCCTGCTTCTTCAGCTCCATCGAGCTTGCGCCGTCATGATCG
This sequence comes from Hyphomicrobiales bacterium, assembly GCA_028868735.1. Taxonomy (GTDB): domain Bacteria; phylum Pseudomonadota; class Alphaproteobacteria; order Rhizobiales; family Beijerinckiaceae; genus JAJXWB01. The sequence continues at coordinate 11,702 of JAGWTW010000062.1, forward strand.
ATGACGCGGCCCTGACGTTCGGACGCGCGCGAGGCGCGCATCTCGGCGACGATCTCGGGCAGCGTCGCCGCGTCGCTCTCCACGGCGCCCGTCAGCGGATAGCAGCCGAGCGTGCGGAAACGGACCATGCGCATCTGCGGCGTCTCGCCCGGCAGGAGCGGCAGACGTTCGTCGTCGCGCATGATCAGCGCGCCGTTGCGCTCGACGACCGGCCGGCGCTTGGCGAAATAAAGAGGCACGACGGGAATGTTTTCGAGCGCGATGTAGTCCCACACGTCCGCCTCGGTCCAGTTGGACAGCGGAAACACGCGGAAGGACTCGCCCTTGCGCTTGCGGGTGTTGAACGCGCGCCAGGGCTCCGGGCGCTGCGACTTCGGGTCCCAGCGATGGTCGGCCGAGCGGAGCGAGAAGATGCGCTCCTTGGCGCGGCTCTTCTCCTCGTCGCGGCGCGCGCCGCCGAAAGCCGCGTCGAAGCCGTATTTGTCGAGCGCCTGTTTCAGCCCCTGCGTCTTCATCACGTCGGTATGCACGGCCGAACCCGAGTCGATCGGGTTGACGCCGGCCCTGGCGCCGTCCTGATTGACGTGGACGATGAGATCGAGCCCGAGGCGCTTCGCCGTCGCGTCGCGAAACGCGATCATCTCGCGGAATTTCCAGAGCGTGTCGACGTGAAGCAGCGGAAACGGCGGCTTGCCCGGCGCGAAAGCCTTCATGGCGAGGTGAAGCAGAACAGCCGAATCCTTGCCGATCGAATAGAGTAGCACCGGCTTCTCGCAGGTGGCCGCCACCTCGCGCAGGATGAAGATCGATTCCGCTTCCAGCGCTTGCAGATGGGTCAGACCGACCACGGGCGCTCTCCGTCGGAGCTCGGCGCATGCGGCACGATCGTTCCGTCCGCCGTCACGTGCAGGCCGCATTCCTTCTTGCCGTCCTGCTCCCACCACCAGCGGCCGGCGCGCTCGTCCTCGCCCGGCTTGACCGCGCGCGTGCAGGGCGCGCAACCGATCGAGGGGAATCCCTGCGCATGCAGCGCGTTCACCGGGACGCCGGATTCGTGCGCGGCGCGCTCGACGCGATCGCGGCTCCAGTCGAGCAGCGGATTGGCTTTCAAAACCGCGTGCGTTTCGTCGCGCGCGACGAAAACAGCGTCCGCACGCGCTTGCGATGCGTCCGCGCGCAGTCCCGTGACCCAGGCCGACGCTCCGGAAAGCGCGCGCTTCAAGGGTTCGACCTTGCGCAGCCCGCAGCAGGCCTTGCGCGCTTCGACGCTGTCGTAGAAGCCGTCGATCCCCTGGCGCGCGACGAGCTCTTCGAGCGCGGTCGCGTCCGGATAATAGGGGCGGATGCGCCTGTTGTAGCGCGCCTCGGTTTCCGCCCAGACCGTGTAGGTCTGCGGAAACAGGCGGCCGGTGTCGAGCGTGACGACGTCGATCGCCAGATCGTTGTCGAAGACGAGGTAGGTCAGATATTGGTCCTCGAGGCCGAAGCTCGTCGTGAGGACGATGCGCCCGTCCACCGACGCGCGAAGCGCCCGCAGGCGAGCCAGCGGATCGAGGTCGCGGAAGGCGCGATCGAGGGAAGGAACGAGGTCAGCCATGGGCGGCTTCCTTTCGGGCCTGCCGCCGCTGTTCGAAAATGCTCGACGGGCGCGCATAGCCGCGTTGATAGGGCAGGGTGATCGCGCCGAGCGCTTGCAGCCATTGACTTTCGGGCTGGCGCGCGGCGCTGGCGTCGGGGAGTTCGATTTCGTCGAATCCGCAAGCGAGCGCGTAAGGAAACTGATCCGGGATGAGCGGGCCCGATGCGCGCAGGAGGCCCTTGAAGCCAGCGCGCCGCAGGCGCCGCCCAAGCGAAAAGCCGCGGCCGTCGGTCGAGGCGGGGAAGGCGATCCCGATCAACGCCAGCTTTTCGAAATGCGGCGCGAGCTGTTCGACCGTGACCGTGTTCGGTATGTCGACGCCGAGCCTTTTTCCCGCGCGCGCCGCGGTCGACGGCAGATCGGCGAAGGGCACGATGACGGCGTCGAGCCGTGCGGCGCCGTCTGCGCCGGCGCGCGAAAAGTCGTCGGTGCGAAAGCCGTTGCGATCAAGCAGCTTCATTTTGCGCTCCTGCGAGAAACGCCGCCTTGAATTCGGATACGCCGAGACGCTTGACCGTTTCGATGAAGGTCTCGCCGTCGGCGCGCTTGTCGAGATACACGCCGACGATGCGCTCGATCGCAGCCGGCACGTCGCCGGCGGCGAGGCCCGGGCCCAGCAATTCGCCGATCGCCATGTTCTCGGTCGGGTCGCCGCCGAGCGTGATCTGGTAGGATTCCTGCCCGCGCTTCTCGAGGCCGAGAATCCCGATGTGGCCGACGTGGTGATGGCCGCAGGCGTTGATGCAGCCGGAGATCTTGATCTGGAGCGGCCCGATTTCGTCCTGGCGCGCCTTGTCGGCGAACCGGTTCGAGATCGCCTGCGCGATCGGGATGGAGCGCGCGGTGGCGAGCGCGCAATAGTCGAGGCCGGGGCACGAGATGATGTCGGTCACGAGGCCGACGTTGGGCGTCGCCAGTCCGGCCTTGCCGAGTTCCCGCCACAGCGCATGCAGATCGTCCTGCTTCACATTCGGCAGGACGAGGTTCTGCGCATGCGTGACGCGCAACTCGCCGAGCGAAAAGCGGTCGGTCAGATCGGCGAAGAAACGCATCTGGTCGGAGGTCATGTCGCCGGGGACGCCGCCGACCGGCTTCAGCGAAATCGTGACGGCCGCGTAGCCGTCGACCTTGTGGGCGAACAGGCTGTGGGCGACCCATTCGGCGAAGGCCGGATCGCTCTTGCGCGCAGCTTCGAATGTTTCCGAACGCGCCGACAGTTTTTCGTAATTTCTGACTTCGAACTGCGCCGAAATGCGTGCGAGTTCGGCGTTCTCGTCGTCGCTGAACGCGTCGGCGCGCGCGAATTCCGCCTCGACGCGGTCGCGGAACGCATCGATCCCGATCTCGTGCACGAGGATCTTGATGCGCGCCTTGAACTTGTTGTCGCGGCGGCCTTCGAGATTGTAGACACGCAACAGCGCCTCGAGATAGGCGAGCAATTGGCCCTTCGGCAGAAATTCGCGGACGCGTTTGCCCACCATGGGCGTGCGGCCGAGGCCGCCGCCCGCGAATATCTCGTAACCCGACTCGCCCGCCTTGTTGCGGACGATGCGGATGCCGACGTCGTGCGACTTCATCACAGCGCGATCCGCCTGCGAGGCGATCACGGCGATCTTGAATTTCCGCGGCAGGAAGGAGAATTCCGGATGCAGGCTCGACCATTGCCGGATGAGTTCGGCGACCGGCCTCGGATCCTCGATTTCGTCGCCGGCGACGCCCGCGAACTGGTCGGCCGTGACGTTGCGGATGTCGTTGCCGGACGTCTGGATGCAATGCATCTGGACATCGGCGAGCAGGTCCAGAATGTCCGGCGCGTCCTTCAGTTTCGGCCAGTTGAACTGAAGGTTCGTGCGCGTCGTAAAATGGCCGTAGCCGCGATCGTATTTGTCGGCGATCACGGCCAGCTGGCACAATTGCTGCGAGGACAGCACGCCATAGGGGATCGCGATGCGCAGCATGTAGGCGTGCAATTGCAGGTAGAGGCCGTTCTGCAGGCGAAGCGGACGGAACTCTTCTTCGGTCAGCGCGCCCGACAGGCGCCGGTTCACCTGATCGCGAAACTGCGCGACGCGCTCGCGCACGAATCGTTCGTCGAATTCATCGTAGCGGTACATGGCTTACTCCGCAGCGGCGCGGGCGTAGGCGGCAAATTGCGCCTGCTTGCCGAGTTCGGGATGGACGGAGGGACCGAGCGTCTTGAAGCGCTCGCGGAAATGGCGGGGAACCGGAACGCCTTCCCGGACGTCGACATCGATCAGATAGGCGTCGACGACTTCCTGTCGCGCCATGCCGGCGGTAGCGGCCGCGTCGAGAGCGTCGGCCGCCGGCTGGTCGTGCGCGACGAGCGCGGCGGCGGGGTCGCGCGTCCAGCCGCTTTGGGACCAGAAGACGACGTCGCCGATGCGCAAGTCGTTTGCGATCAGGATCGCGGGCAGGGGCGTTCGCTTCAGAGGCGTGGCCATGAGGGCTCCGGTTGCGCTCGCGCTGGCGCCGGAAAGGGCGCTTGTGCGTTGCGCAAACAGGTACGCCGCGCCCTCTCCTGTCTCAATCCGGGGTAAGTAGGCCGGCTTTTCAAAGATTTGGAGCGGGAGAGAAGATTTTTCTCCCCGCCGACGCGGGGCGGCGAGCCTTGCGACGATCGGCGTCAACTATCGCTTCTAGGATCTGGCCATCAGGTCGATCGCGAGCGCGAAGATGCGCGTGCGGGCGGGATCGGGCAGGGCCGACAAGGTCTGGAGATAGATCTGGCCGGCCTTGCACATCTGCGCGTCGGGCAGCGGCGGGTCGGGCGTCTTGCCGTCGAGCAGCGCGGCGATCTCGACCGCGCTGAGGCCCGCCTTCTGCAACGCGGCCTCGAACAACTGGAAGTCCGCGTCGTTCGGCGCGCCGCGCGCTATGTTCCTGGTCTTGCCGTCGACGATCGCGTCGAGCCCGGCGATTGCGAGATCGGCGACGAGCGCGCGATTTTCTTCCGAGAATTTGAAGAAGGATTCGCTCGCGCCGCCATAGAGAAAGTCGACGCAGGCCTTCGGGTCGCGGGTCGACAGGGCGTTCAGAACCGCGAGCTGCTCGGCGAATACATTGGCGAGCGCCGGCGTGTCCGCCTTGGCGGCGAGCGCGCCGCGCGACTGGCGCAACGACTTCACGGCTTCGGAGAGATAATAGTCGGGCGTATCGTCGCCGCCGCCGATCTTGCGGCGCGCGAGCGCGCCGATCGCCGTCTCGTATTCGCCGGGCAAAGCGAGGCGCAGGTGGTCGAAGAAGCGCGCGACATCGGGCGCGGCGGCGATCTTTTCCAGCACGGCGGCGCGGGCCGCGACGATTTCGGGCGGCGGTCCGGCCGTGTCGGCGGCCGCGTTCGGCGGCGCCGGCGGCGGCGGCAAGGATGGCGTCGGCGCTGGCGGCGGCGTCTCTTTGGGCGGCGCGGCGTCGGCCCGCTGCGGGAGCGGCGGCGCGTCGCCTGAGGATCCTGCGACCACGAAAAGCCCCACGCCGCCGACGAGCAGAAGCGCGGCGATGAGGCCAAGGATCAGCAATCGCAGGTCTTTGTTGGACATCTGGCTCCGGATTGTCCGCCCCCCTCGCTTCAGGACTTAGGCCGAATCCGGGCCAAGCGGCAAGGCCCGCGACGACCGCGCCGATTGCGTTCGCTGGCTGCATTTCCTAAAAGACGCGAGCGCGCGCCCTCCCGCGCGCGGCTTACGTCGATTCGTATCGGCGAGTGAGCGCAAGGAGCGAACATGATCTCGGTGACTTTCCCCGACGGCGCCTCGCGCGCCTATGAGCCCGGCGTATCCGGCCTCGACATCGCCAAATCCATCTCGCCTTCCCTCGCCAAGCGCACTGTCGCCATGGCGCTCGACGGCGCGCTCGTCGATCTGGCCGATCCCATCACGAGGGATTCGAAGATCGAATTCATCTCGCGCGAGGATCCGCGCGCGCTCGAACTCATTCGCCATGACGCCGCGCACGTGCTCGCCGAAGCCGTGCAGACGCTGTTTCCCGGCACGCAGGTGACGATCGGGCCGGTGATCGAGAACGGCTTCTATTACGATTTCTATCGCGCCGAGCCTTTCACGCCCGACGATTTCGCCGCCATCGAAAAGAAGATGCGCGAGATCATCGCCCGCGACAAACCCTTCACCAAGGAAGTGTGGTCGCGCGAAAAAGCGATCGCGCATTTCGAGAAGGCGGGCGAAGCGTTCAAGGTCGAACTGGTGGAGGCTATTCCGGCCGACCAGGACCTGAAGATCTACAAGCAGGGCGACTGGCTCGATCTTTGCCGCGGTCCGCACATGACGTCGACCGGCAAGATCGGCGAGGCGTTCAAGATCATGAAGGTCGCCGGCGCTTATTGGCGCGGCGATTCCAACCGCCCGATGCTTCAGCGCATCTATGCGACGGCGTTTGCGAAGAAGGACGAGCTCGACGCTTATCTCAAGCAGCTCGAGGAAGCCGAGCGGCGCGACCATCGCCGTCTCGGGCGCGAGATGGACCTGTTCCATTTCCAGGAGGAGGCGCCTGGCGCGATCTTCTGGCATCCGAAGGGCTGGACGCTGTTCCAGACGCTCATCGCCTACATGCGCCGACGGCTTGCCGGCGACTACAGCGAGGTGAACGCGCCGCAGGTGATGGACAAGTCGCTGTGGGAGACCTCAGGCCATTGGGGCTGGTATTCCGACAACATGTTCGCGATCCAGTCGGCCGCCGCCTTCATCCGGCCGGAGGACGAGGAAGCCGATCGCCGCGTCTTCGCGCTGAAGCCGATGAATTGTCCGGGCCATGTGCAGCTCTTCAAGCATGGGCTGCGCAGCTATCGCGATCTGCCGATGCGGCTCGCGGAATTCGGCATCGTGCATCGCTACGAACCGTCGGGCGCGCTGCACGGCGTCATGCGCGTGCGCGCCTTCACGCAGGACGACGCGCATATTTTCTGCACAGAGGACCAGCTCGCCGCCGAGTGCATGAAGATCAACGACCTCATCCTGTCGGTTTACGCCGATTTCGGCTTCGACAAGATCGTCGTGAAACTGTCGACGCGGCCGGAAAAGCGCGTCGGCACGGACGCCATGTGGGATCATGCCGAAGAGGTGATGAGCCGCGTGCTGGACGACATCAAGTCGAAACACGGCGACGTCGTCGAAACGGCGCTCAATCCGGGCGAGGGCGCGTTCTACGGGCCGAAGTTCGAATACGTGCTGCGCGACGCGATCGGCCGCGACTGGCAGTGCGGCACGACGCAGGTAGACTTCAATCTGCCCGAACGTTTCGGCGCCTTCTACATCGACGCCAACAGCGAGAAAGTTCCGCCGGTCATGGTTCACCGCGCGATCTGCGGTTCGATGGAGCGCTTCACCGGCATTCTGATCGAGCATTTCGCCGGGCATCTGCCGCTCTGGCTGTCGCCGACGCAGATCGTGGTCGCGACGATCACGCAGGAAGCCGACGGCTATGCGCAGGAGATCGCGGCCGAGGCGCGGAAACTGGGCCTGCGCGTCGAGCTCGATCTGCGCAACGAGAAGATCAACTACAAGGTGCGCGAACATTCGCTGGCGAAAGTGCCGGCCATGTTCGTGCTCGGCCGCAAGGAGGCGGCCGAACGCACGGTGTCGATCCGGCGCCTGGGCTCCCAGGCGCAGCAGTCGATGACGCTCGCCGATGCGCTCGCGGCCTTCGCCGAGGAAGCCGTCCCGCCGGACGTGAAGCGCGCGCGCTGATCAAAGGCCAGCTGCTTCGCTTCGCCGCGCTCGCCCGGGCGCGGCGAAGACCGCCGTTCGGTCGGGGCTTGCGAGGGCCGCTTCGGCGAGGCGCCCTGCGGGCTTCTTCTTGACCTTGCCGCATTCGGTCGTCATGCGTCTCCCCATGACCCTTATTCGTCTGATCGCGGCCGTCGGGGCGCTCTGGCTGACGCCCGCCCTCGCCCAGACCTTGTCGCCGCTCGGGCCGGCGCGCGGCCAGCTTCCGACCGGCGCCGAGCCCCAGAAGAATTCGGTGTCGCTCTCGGCCGTGCTCGCGCCGGGCGATGCCCAGCCCGTGCGCGGCGGCCTCAAATGGCGGAGTTTCGAGGAGCAGGCCCAGCCCGACGGCACGCACAAGCTGGTTGCGCAGTCGGATCAGCCCACCCCGCAGATCGATCTGCCGGACGGAGGCTATATCGCGCACGCCGCCTTCGGGCTCGCAGGCGCTTCCCGCCGCATCAACGTCGCCGGACGCCCGGCGAGCGAGCGCGTGGTCCTGAACGCGGGGGCGCTCAAGATCACTCCCATGCTCGGCGACACGCCCATTCCCGCGGCGAAGCTCGCGATCTCGATCTTCGTGCCCGAGCGCGGCAATTCGGAGGCCAAGCTCGTCGTCGACAAGGCCAAGCCCGGCGTGCCGATCGGCCTGCCGGAGGGCGTCTATCACATCGAATCGACGCTCTACGACCTCGGCGGCGGCGGCGTCTCGAATTCGGCCACGCCGACCAACTCGGTCGTCACCACGGACCTTCGCGTGCAGGCGGGCAAGACGACCGCGGCGACGTTGAAGCACCGCGCTGCGACCATGACGCTGAAGCTCGTGAACGCGCCGGGCGGCGAGGCGCTCGCCAACACCAATTTCACCGTGCTGACGCCGGGCGGCGACGTGATTCGCGAGCTCATCGGCGCCTTTCCGGCGCTCGTCCTGTCGGAGGGCGAATATGTCGCCATCGCCCGTCACGACGGAAAGACTTACCAGACGGCGTTCAAGGTCGAGTCCACACTCGACCGCGACGTGGAAGTCGTCGCAAAATAGCGGCGCGAGAACCGGGGCAGGGCATGCAGACCTTTTTCGTCGAGATCAAATGCGCGCTCGGGCGCACCTACGAAGTGGCGAGCGCGCTCGCAGAAGCCGAGATCGCGTCCGAAATCTATTCGATCGCCGGCAATTACGACATTCTGGCGAAGTTCTACCTCGATCAGGGGCAGGACATCGGCCATTTCGTCGGCGAGAAGGTGCAGAATATTCCAGGCATCGTCGACACGCGCACGATCATCACGTTCAAGGCGTTCTGAGATGCGCGCCGACTCGTTCCGGCTGACGCGGGAGGACGGCGCGCAGGTTCACGTCTACCGCTGGCTGCCGGACGGCGAGCCGAAGGCGGCCGTGCAGATCGCCCACGGGCTCGCCGAACACGCCGGACGCTACGCGCGTCTCGCCGAGGCGCTGACAAAGTCCGGCTACGCGGTCTATGCGAGCGACCATCGCGGCCACGGGCTCACGGCTGCTTCCGCTGACTTCGGCCATTTTTCCGACGCCGGCGGCTGGGACAGGGTTCTCGGCGATCTGTGGGCGCTCAACCGACGCATAGCCGCCGATCTGCCGGGCAGGCCGATCGTTTATTTCGGCCATTCCATGGGCTCGTTTCTCGGACAGGCGTTCATCGCCGCACACGGCGACGCGCTCGCCGGCTGCGTATTGTCGGGTTCGAACGGCGCGCCCCCGGCGATCGCGAATGTCGGACGCGGCGTCGCGCGGTTCGAACGCTGGCGGCTCGGCGGACGCGGGAAAAGCGCGCTCCTGCAGAAAATGATGTTCGGGGAATTCAACAAGAAGTTTTCACCCGCGCGCACCGAATTCGACTGGCTCTCGCGCGACCAGGCCGAGGTCGACGCCTATGTCGCCGATCCGCTCTGCGGATTTCCGTTCACGACGCAACTCGCGGTCGATCTGCTCGATCAGCTGGGCGCGCTCAGCGCGCCGGCGACGGTCGCGCGCATTCCGAAGACGCTGCCGATCCTGATCTTCAGCGGCGCGCGCGATCCGGTCGGCGCGAACGTGCAAGGACTGATCGACGCCTATCGCAACGGCGGCCTCTTGCGCGTCACGTCGAAAATCTATCCCGACGGCCGGCATGAAATGCTGAACGAGACCAATCGCGACGAAGTGACGGCCGATATTCTGGCCTGGCTCGACGGGATTTTCGCGCGCTGACGCAAGCGTTGATTCAAGCCAAAGACGCGCGGGCGCATGCAGACCAGCATGGCCACATGAAACAGGCGCTCCTTTTGCCCGGTCTCGTCGTCGCGCTCGCGGCGCCCGCTGTGGCCGGCGATCTCGACAACGGCCGGAAGCTCGCCGAACATTGGTGTGCGGCCTGCCATGTCGTTTCTTCCGATCAGAAGCGGGCGAGCGTCGACGTTCCGACGTTCGAGGACGTCGCCCGTCGCAAGGATGCGCGCGCGTTGACGCTGTTCCTGACGAAGCCGCACGGGCAGATGCCGGACATGGCGCTGTCGCAGCCGGAGATCGCCGACATCGTCGCGTGGATCGAATCGCAGGGTCCGAACCCGGTTCCGGCCGAGCCGCCACAGGACAAGCCGCCGAGCGGACTGAGCGGCGCGATCGCGCCCTCGAAATAGGCGGCGCGATCCAAGTTGAAATCGGGGCCTTCGCGCCGATAATCTCCGCTGCCCCGCGCCGGTGCGGGCAAGGAGACCGACGTGCTGTTCTACACCCCCGAAACGCGTGACAAGAGCCTGCTGCGCCACGATCCGTTCAAGGCGATCATCGCGCCGCGCCCGATCGGCTGGGTGACCACCATGGGCAAGGACGGCGCGATCAATCTCGCCCCCTATTCCTTCTTCAATGCAGTCGCGGACCGGCCGCCGATTCTCGTCTTCTCGTCGGTCGGCGTGAAGGATTCCCTGACGTTCGCGCGCGAGACCGGCGAGTTCGTGTGGAACATGCCGACCTGGGATCTCCGCAACGAGATGAACGCGACCTCGGCGACGCTGCCGCGCGGCGAGAACGAGTTTCTGCACGCGGGCCTCGAAATGGCGCCGAGCAATCTCGTCAGGCCGCCGCGCGTCGCGAAGGCGCCGGTCGCGATGGAGTGCAAGGTGACGAGCATCCAGGAGCTGAAGGACGTCGAAGACAAGGGCACGGATTACTGGATCGTGCTCGGCCAGGTGGTCGGCGTGCATATAGATCCGGCCTATATCGCCGATGGCGTCTTCAAGCTCGCCGAAGTCAAGCCGATCGCGCGTTGCGGCTATCTCGCCGACTATGCGGTCGTCGAGGATCTGTTTCAGATGGGACGGCCGGGCTGAGGCCCGCTACGACCGCAGCACCACGCACGCGCCGCCGGCCTTGTGGATGCGGTCGCACAGGCCTTGCGCTTCGCCGCGGCTCCGGGCCGGCGCGCGCACGCGATAGAAGGGACGCGCGCCGCGGCTGCGCAGACGCGAGCCGATAATCATCGGCGTGACCTGCTGGAGCACGCTCGCAAGCCGCGTCTTCGCGCGCTGGAACGAGGCGAGCGCGATCGCCTTCGAGAAATTGCCCGAGAGCTGCACGCCCCACGGCGCCGTCGGCGCGAGCGAGGCGATCAGCGTGCCGCGCGAACGCTTCAGGGCGACCGTGATCTTTTCGCAGGAGTCCTGCGCGTTCTCGGGCTGCGCCGGCGCGGAAGCGCCCGCGCGCCAGTCTTCCGCCGCCGCGCCGGTGATCGCGAGCACATAGTCGCGCGTCTCGAGCGGCAGGCCGCCATGTCCGCCGACGAAAGCGTCGACGCGCGCAGCGCCGGCGTTGTAAGCCGCCGCCGCGAGGCCGAGATTGCCGAAATGCGCCCGCAGATCGCGCAACAGCTTCGCGGCGTGCGGGATCGCTTCCTCTGGATCGAAGGGATCCGCGAGCCCGCGTTCGTTCGCCGTGCCCGGCATGAATTGCGCTATGCCCTGCGCGCCCTTGGGACTGACCGCGTCGGCGCGAAAGGCGCTCTCGCGCCAGATGAGTTTCGTCAGAAAGGCGACGGGCAATTTTTCTGCGCGGGCGGAATTTTCGATGAGGCGGCAGACCGTCGTCAGCACGCTTTCTTCCGCGCGCGCCGGGGCCGCGACCATGCAGAAGCCGGCGAGAACCGCGACGAAAGCGGAGATCGACAGGAAGAAGTTCGGTCGGACCGGGGTCATCGGCGGCGACAATAGCCCGATCGAGCGCGGCTCGCATTTCGCTCGCGCGCGAACGCGCGGGGGTTGGATGGTTTCTTCAGGCGCGCATCAGGGCGACTCCGCCGGCGATCAGGCCGCCGGCGATCCAGCGCCAGCGTCCGCCGGGCTCGCGGAGCACGAAGACCCCGATCAGCATGGCCATGAGTACGCTGGTTTCGCGCAGCGCCGAGACGAGCGCCACGGGGGCTTGCGTGAAGGCCCAGACAGCGACCCAGTAGGCGAGGACCGACAGGACGCCGGCCATGGCGCCGCTGCGCCAGACCGCCGGTTCGAAGGCGAGCGCGCGAACGCCGCGTCTGGCGAGGTTGAGGCCGACGAATCCTGCGCCCGACAGCACGAACATGGCGGCGGTATAGGCGGAGGCGGCGCCGGACGCGCGCGCGCCGAGCGCGTCGACGATCGTGTAGGCGGCGGTGAAGCCGGCCGTGCCGAGCGCATAGAACAGCGCGCGCGGGGGCAGGCGGCCGAGATCGGCGCCGCCGCGCAGCGACATTGCGATGACGCCGAGCCCGATGCACAGGATCGCGAGCGCCTTCGTCGCGCCGACGTCCTCGTGAAGCAGGGTCATGCCGACGACGGCGACCATCAACGGCGCCGCGCCGCGCGCGATCGGATAGATCTGCGCGAGGTCGCCGTGGGCGTAAGCCTCGGTCAGAAACAGCACATAGCCGACATGCAGGACGGACGAGGCGACGAGGTAGGGCAGGGCGGCCGCGCCGGGGGCGGGAAAGAACGGGAGCAGGCAGAGGCCCATGACGCATTCCGCCGACGTCAGCGCCGTCATGAACGACAGTCTGTCGCCGCGCGGCTCTCCGCGCCCTTTCGCCAGCGCATTCCAGGACGCGTGCATCAGGGCGGCGCCGAGCACCGCGAAAAAGACGAAGCCGTCCAGGATGAATCCTCCCGGCCGACAGTATGACGGATTCGCGCTTTTTATCGAGAATCAGGCCGCCGCCAGCTCCGCCTCGATCGCCTCGAGATCGATTTCGATCACGCGTGGGGCGGCGGCGAGCGCGGCGTCGTCGATCGGCAGGACGACCGGGGGCGCTTCCAGCCGCTCGGCGAACAGGCGCTCGGCTTCCTCGCGCGCTTCCTCGCGGGCGGCCTCCATGTCGAAGCGGCGCAGGAGCGCCATCAGCGAACCGAGCTGGCGGGAATCCGCCGTCTCGCAGGCGGTGAGTACGCGCTCGATCATCGCGCGCGAGAGTTTCGCGCCGGCGTCGTCGGTCGGTCCGCGGAATTCTTCGCGCG
>JAGWTW010000180.1 GCA_028868735.1 Hyphomicrobiales bacterium
CGCGATTCTCGTGGAGCGCTTCGCCGAGGACGCAGAACTCATCGGTCGCCTGCGCGAGGATTTCTGGACGCGCGGCGTGTTGCAATCGAAAGTGCGCGAAGGCAAGCAGCAGGACGGCGCGAAATTCTCGGATTATTTCGACTTCTCCGAGCCGCTTCCCAAAATTCCGTCCCACCGCATCCTCGCCGTCATGCGCGGCGAGCGCGAGGAAATCCTCGACGTCAAGCTCGTCGCGGATCCCGCGGCCGATCCCGCGGTGCGCGCGCCCGGACCCTACGAACTCGCGATATCAGCCAAATGCGGCGTCGCCGACCGCGGTCGCCCCGGCGACAAATGGCTCGTCGAGACGGTGCGCTGGGCCTGGCGCACGAAGATCGAAATGCAGCTTGCGATCGACCTGCGGATGCGCCTGTGGACGCATGCGGAAGAGGAAGCCGTGCGGATTTTCGGCTCCAACCTGCGCGATCTGCTGCTCGCCGCGCCCGCCGGCGCGCGCGCGACCATGGGGCTCGATCCGGGTTTCCGGACGGGCGTGAAGGTCGCCGTGGTCGATGCGACCGGCAAGGTCGTCGCGACCACGGCCATCTTCCCACATGAGCCGCAGCGGCGCTGGGAGGACAGCCTCGTCGCGCTCGCGGCGCTGTGCCAGAAGCACAATGTCGAACTGATCGCGATCGGCAACGGGACGGCTTCGCGCGAGACCGACAAGCTCGCCGGCGAGCTTCTCAAGAAATTTCCCCAGATCAAGGCGACGCGCGTCGTCGTTTCGGAAGCGGGCGCTTCCGTCTATTCGGCCTCGGCCTACGCTGCGCAGGAATTGCCGGAACTCGACGTGACGCTGCGCGGCGCGGTCTCTATCGCGCGGCGCCTGCAGGATCCGTTGGCCGAACTGGTGAAGGTCGAACCGAAGGCGATTGGCGTCGGCCAGTATCAGCACGACGTGTCCGAACACAAGCTCAATCGCTCGCTCGACGCGGTGGTCGAGGATTGCGTCAACGCCGTCGGAGTCGACGTGAACACGGCCTCCGCCAAACTGCTTGCGCGCGTGTCGGGAGTGGGCGAGAGCCTCGCGCAATCGATCGTTTCCTACCGCGATGCGAACGGCCCTTACCGTACGCGCGCCGACCTGAAGAAGGCGCCGCGGCTCGGCGCCCGCGCGTTCGAGCTTTCCGCCGGCTTCTTGCGCATCGTCGGCGGCGACGATCCGCTCGACCGCTCCGGCGTGCACCCGGAATCCTATCCGGTGGTGCGCAAGATCGTGGCGAAGGCGGGCGCTGACATCGGCGCTCTCATCGGCAACGGAAAGGCGTTGTCGGCGCTGCGGCCAGCCGATTTCGTCGACGAGACTTTCGGATTGCCCACGGTGAAGGACATTCTGAAAGAGCTGGAAAAACCCGGCCGCGATCCGCGACCTGCGTTCAAAACCGCCGAATTCATGGAAGGCGTCGAGACGATCGGCGATCTGCGGCCGGGCATGATTCTCGAAGGCGCCGTCACCAATGTCGCAGCCTTCGGCGCCTTCGTCGACATCGGCGTGCATCAGGACGGCCTCGTGCACGTCTCGGCGATGTCGCGCAATTTCGTGAAAGACCCGCGCGAAATCGCCAAGCCCGGCGACATCGTGAAGGTGAAGGTGCTCGAGGTCGACGCGCCGCGCAAGCGCATCAGCCTGACCATGCGGCTCGACGACGAGGCGGCGCCGCGCAAGCCGCAGGGCCAGCGGATGGAGCGCGGGCAGGAGCGGTTTGCGCGTCAGCCGGAGCGGCCGTCCGCCGGCGGCGCGCTCGCCGACGCGCTGAAGCGCGCGGCCGAACGCAGGCGCTGAAATTGCCTTTAGCCCGCATTTCGAAGCAGACACGGCGTCGTGCGGCCATCTGATTTTTCTTGAAAGCGGCACGGAGCTGCGCAATTCTCGACGCATTCGGATCGGCGCGGCGATCATCGCTTCGACCCGGTCCGGATTGCAGGGCGCCCGCGCGTTTGGCGGCCCAATTTTCCGGCCAAATGCATGCGCGCCCGTATCGATCGGGGGCGCATCATGGCCGCAAAAATTTCTCTCGCGCAAATCGTTCAGAAGATTCAGACAGGCGCGCTGACGGATCAGGACAAGCGACAATATTTCGTCGTCGAGCCGGATCCTGCGCGGCCGATGAATTTCAGGATTTTTGTCAACGCCGAAAATGTCGATATAGCCGGGCTGGAACGGCTGGCCCAGAACGCCGATCCGCTTTTCGCCTCCATCACACGCCACGGGCGCGGAAAACACAAAGGCAAGGCGACCAAGGGCGGCGCTTCAGCGCGCTACATCGTGGCGAAGGGCGACTCGTGGTTTCGTCTGCCGCATTTTCCGGGAATTCCCGGAACCATGATCGACGTACTGCAGGAACAGGATACGACCGATACGATCGTCAACCTTGCGCATTGGGGCGACACGCTCGCCGATATGCTGCAATCCGGCGACTTCTGGCAATATGTCGACGCCGACTACGATCTCCTGCTCTTCTCCGCCGGCGGCAACGACATACTCGGCGGCGGCAATCTCGCCAGCATGCTCAACCTGTTCGATCCTGGCCACACGAAGGCGAGCGATGCGCTCTACTACATCAAGCCGGCCTTCTACACGCAGCTCGCCGCCGTGGTCGCCAATCTGGAAAGCGGGCTGATTGCGCCGCTGAAAAACCGGCGCAAGAAAACGCAGATCGTCATGCACGGATACGATTACGTCGCGCCCTTCCCGAACGGGCCGTGGATCGGCGGTCCGATGGCGCAGAACGGACTCAACGTTCAGGACTATCAGCCCCTGTGCCTTGCGATCGTTCGATGCATGATCGACGCGTACAACGCATCGCTGGCCGGGCTCGCGGCGAAATATCCGACCCTGTTTCACTACCTCGATTTGCGCGGGACGGTCGCGGCGAACGGCTGGTGGATCGAGATGCACGCGAAGGAAGCCGGCGCGCAATCCTACGAAACGAAACTGAAAGCCTTGATCGATAAAGTGGATGCGTCGCCGCATCTGCAAGCGAGGCGACGGCTCTATGCTCCGGTCGCCGCGCCCGTGCGAGCCGCGTGAAGATTGCCGGTGCGCAGGCGGCGACGAATTCCACACCCGTGAAACGGCGGAGTGCGCGGCGAGCGCGGCCGAAATTTGAAGAGCGGCGCGGCCCATTCGGGCCGACGCCGTCGACTGCCTTCGTCCGCAAGCGCGAGAAGGCCGCCTTGCCTCAGATGCGTTCGATGATGACCGCCGGCGCCATGCCGCCGGCAGCGCACATCGTCACGAGGCCGAACTGCTTGCCGCGACGTTCGAGCTCGTCGAGCACCGTGCCGATCAGGATCGCGCCGGTCGCGCCGATCGGATGGCCGAGCGCGATCGAGCCGCCGTTGACGTTGACCTTGTCGCGATCGAGATCGAGGTCGCGCTGGAATTTTTCCGACACGACGGCGAAAGCCTCGTTGATCTCCCAGAGATCGATGTCCTCTTTTTTGAGGCCGGCCTTCTCCAGCACTTTTTTCGCAGCGGGCACCGGCGCGTTCAGCATCAGCTCCGGGCTGTCGCCCATGTTGGCCATGGCGCGGATTTTCGCACGCGGCTTGAGGCCATGCGCCTTGGCGTAGGAATCGGACGCCAGCAACACCGCGCCGGATCCGTCGACCACGCCCGACGAATTGCCGGCGTGATGGCGATGGTCGATCTTGAGATCGGGATAGGCCTGCAGGATCAGGCTGAGGTAGGTCGTTCCCTTGTCGTCGAGCGGGGCGTTGGCGAGCGCGGGGAAGGCGGGCTTCAGTGCGGCCAACCCTTCGCGCGTCGTTTGCGGACGCGGATATTCGTCGCGATCGAGCGCGAGCGTCCCGTCTTCCTTGTATACGGGGATCAAGGATTTATCGAAGCGGCCTTCCTTGATCGCGGTCGCTGCGCGCTGCTGCGAGACGTAGCCGGCCTCGTCGAGCGCTTCACGCGGAATATTCTCCATCGTCGCGATGGCGTCGGCGCACACGCCCTGATGCGTCTGCGGATGATGCAGGCGCAGGCGCATATTGCCGTTGTCCATGATCATCGGGCCGTCGCCGCGGCGCCCGCCCATCGACATCATCTCCGTGCCGCCGCCGATGACGAGATCCTCCATGCCGGACATGATGCAGGCCGCCGCGAAATTGACGGCCGAAATGCCGGAGCCGCAAAAGCGGTCGATGGTCACGCCCGACGATTTCACGTCATAGCCGGCGTCGAGCGCCGACATGCGGCCGAGATCGCCGCCCTGCGGACCGACCTGCGAGGAGGTGCCCCAGATGATGTCGCCGACTTCCCTGGTGTCGATCTTGTTGCGCGCCGCCAGCGCCTTCAGCACGGCGGAGCCGAGTTGCTGGGGATGAACGTCCCAGAGAGCGCCTTTGCCGGCCTTGCCCACGCCGCGCGGCGTGCGGCAAGCGTCGATGATCCATGCTTCTGTCATTGGGTGTTTCCTTCCGCTTCCGTCCAAAATTTGCAATTTGTCCGCGTCATGGCCGGCTTGTCCCGGCCTTCCACGCCGATGAACTCAGTCCTGCAAGTCGCCTGGCGTGGATGCCCGGCACAAGGCCGGGCATGACGGCCAGTTTGTCATTTGTCACCGAGGCGCCATGCGGATCGCGCCGTCGAGGCGCACGTCCTCGCCGTTGAAATAGCCGCAGGTGATCATCGTATGCGCGAGTTGTGCATATTCTTCCGCGCGTCCGAGCCGCTTGGGGAAGGGCACCATGGCGGCGAGGCCCGCCTTCACGTTCTCCGGCGCGCGCGCGAGCAGCGGCGTGTCGAAAATGCCGGGCAGGATCGTGTTGCAACGGATGCCCTGGTCGGACAGATCGCGCGCCACCACGAGCGTGATGCCGACGACGCCGGCCTTCGAGGCCGTATATGCCACCTGGCCGATCTGGCCGTCTTCAGCCGCGACCGAAGCCGTGTTGACGATCGCGCCGCGATCGCCGTCCGCTTGCGGCGGCAGCGTCAGCATGCCGGCGGCCGATTTGGTGATGCAGCGGAAGGTGCCGATCAGGTTGATGTTGATGATGCGCTCGAAATTCTCGAGCGGATATTCCTTCGGCTTCTTCGTCTCCTTGTCGAAGGAAGCGGTCTTGGCCGCGCCGCCGCCCACGCCCGCGCAATTGACGAGAATGCGCTCCTGCCCGTTGGCGGCCCGCGCCTTGGCGAAGCCGGCGTCGACCTCTTCGGTCGAGGCGACGTTGACCTTGCAGTAGACGCCGCCGATTTCCTTGGCGAGCTTTGCGCCGGTCTCCTCGTTGAGATCGAAGATCGCGACCTTGACGCCGTGCGAGGCGAGCAGGCGCGCTGTCGCGGCGCCGAGGCCGGACGCTCCCCCGGTGATGACGGCGGAAACAGAATTGTCGAGCTTCATCCTTGTTCGTCCCCTGCTGCGTTCGCGTCGATTTAACTGGACGCTTAAATCGGGAGCACCTTATCGCA
>JAGWTW010000063.1 GCA_028868735.1 Hyphomicrobiales bacterium
TCTGGAGCGATCGGGACATCTGAAGGCTGCCGACTCTCCGGTCTTTTCGTCCGGCTCGCTCAATCAATTCATTGCGGCGGGCAAACCCGCGTGGTCAAAAGCGCGCGGGGCCGTCAGCAGCCTCCTCCGGCATGACAACCCGATACTTCGGGACGACGAGGCGCTGCGAGCAAAGGCCCTGTGGCCACGAAGCGTTGTGTGCATGCATCCTCCCGTTCAGATCGGCGGGTACACAGACTTCTACTCTTCGCGAGAGCACGCGACGAATGTCGGCCGGATGTTTCGAGGCGAGGCCAATGCGCTGATGCCGAACTGGCTGTATATGCCGATCGGCTACAATGGGCGCGCCTCGACGGTCGTCGTGGACGGAACGCCGGTTCAGCGGCCGCTCGGTCAGATCAAGCCGCAGAACGCCGACGGCCCGGTCTTCGCCGCCTCTGAAAAATTCGATTTCGAATTGGAAATCGGCTTCATCGTCGGACGGCCGAGTTCGATGGGCGAGTTCCTCTCTGTCGAGAAGGCGCAGGACGCGATTTTCGGTTTCGTCCTTCTGAACGACTGGAGCGCGCGCGACATCCAGGCGTGGGAATATCAGCCGCTGGGCCCGTTCCAATCCAAGGCCACGGCGACGACAATCTCCGCATGGGTCGTGCTTGCGGAGGCGCTCGAACCGTTCCGCATTGATGGCCCGAGACAGGATCCCAAGCCGTTCCCCTATCTCAGACAACGCGGACCGCACAATTACGATATCCGGCTCGAGGTCGCGCTGCGTCCTCGCGGGTCGGACGAAGCGACGACGATCGCGCGGACAAATTTCGGCTACATGTACTGGTCCAGCGCTCAGCAGCTTGCGCATCATTCGATCTGCGGTTGCGCGATGAATGTCGGCGACCTGCTCGGTAGCGGCACGATCAGCGGGCCTGAAGAGTCGCAGTACGGCAGCCTGCTGGAACTGACCTGGAATGGCGCACAACCGCTGCAACTGGGGGGCGGCGTCAAACGAGCGTTCCTCGAAGACGGCGATACGCTCGAAATCCACGGCTTCTGTCAGGGAGCTGGCTACCGGATTGGCTTCGGCGGATGCTCAGGAACCGTCCTGCCGGCCGCGATGTTGGCGAGCGCACGCTCGGCCGCCCCGTCAGTGGTCCTGTAACGTAATTCGACCAGATCCAAGAGGACACGCCAATGTCTAACGCTCAAGCCACTGCCAGCCAGATTGACGAGGCTAATCCGATGGGCCTCATGGGGTTTGAGTTTGTCGAATTCGCTGCGCCGCAGCCAGGCGTCCTCGAACCGATTTTCGAGAGCATCGGCTTCACCGTGGTCGCCCGGCACCGCTCGAAACAGGTGCTGCTCTACCGGCAGGGCGACATCAACTTCATCGTCAACAACGAACCGAACAGTCTTGCGGCATATTTCGCCGCCGAGCATGGGCCCTCCCCATGCGGCATGGCGTTCCGGGTCAAGGACGCGCACAAGGCCTATTCGCGCGCTTTGTCTCTCGGCGCGCAGCCGATCGATATTCCGACGGGCCCGATGGAGCTGCGCCTGCCGGCGATCAAGGGTATCGGCGGGGCGCCGCTCTACCTCATCGATCGGTTCGAAGACGGAAAGTCGATCTACGACATCGATTTCGAATTCATCGAGGGCGTCGATCGCCGTCCAGTGGGCTACGGCATGCAGGTGATCGATCATCTCACCCACAACGTCTATCGCGGCCGGATGGCATTCTGGGCGAACTACTACGAAAAGCTCTTCAACTTCCGCGAGCTCCGGTATTTCGACATCAAGGGCGAATATACCGGGCTGACTTCCAAAGCGATGTCGGCGCCGGACGGCATGATCCGGATCCCTCTAAACGAAGAATCTTCGAAGGGTTCCGGTCAGATCGAAGAATTCCTGATGCAGTTCAATGGCGAGGGGATCCAGCACGTAGCGTTGCTGACGGACGACCTCGTTGCGCTTGTCGATCGGCTGAAAGGAGCTGGCGTACAACTCATGACCGCTCCCAGCTCCACATACTATGAAATGCTCGAAGAAAGACTGCCGGGACATGGTCTGAACGTCCCGGACATGCAGACTCGCGGCATCTTGGTCGATGGGTCGACCGCGGATGGCGCGCCGCGGCTTCTCCTTCAGATATTTTCGCAGACGCTGCTTGGTCCGACATTCTTTGAGTTCATCGAGCGACGTGGCGACCATGGCTTTGGAGAGGGCAACTTCCGCGCTCTCTTCTTATCCATGGAGCGCGATCAGGTTCGACGCGGAGCGATACCAGAGGCCAACGCGTCCTGACCGGCCGCCTTCAACAGCGACGCGGTACGCTCCCCGATCGCCGCGAGCGACAGAAACGGACCAAAAGTCTAGGTCCGTTATTGGCGCCGAGGGCGAAATCCGCTTCACGTCCCTTCGTGACCCGTGTCGGTCCCAAAGTTGGTCCGCTTTCGGGCTGCGCCTCCAAGTCATACCGGCACTTCGGCACGAACGGGTAGGTCCTCACGACGTGGCCACCGTTCACCGGGTTGCCTAGCAAGACGCGGCTTTCGCCCGCGGCCCACCCGACGCGGGTAGGTCTCAAGCCCCCCCATCTCCAATAGCGTCCTCCCGAAGATGCATGCCGACCGGGCGCATCAGAGGAAGGATTTGGCCGTGCAATTGACCCGTACCGTGTTCCGAGAAGATCACGAGATGTTCCGCACGACCGTGCGCCGTTTTCTCGAACGGGAATGTGTTCCGCGCCAGGCGGAGTGGGACGCCGCGGGTGTCGTAGATCGCGAGACGTGGTTGAAGGCCGGCCGCGAAGGGTTGTTGTGCGTCACGATTTCCGAGGAATACGGCGGCGGCGGCGGCGACTTCGGCCATACCGCCGTTCTGTCCGAAGAGATCGCGCGCGCCGGCGTCAGCGGCCTCGGCTTCGGCGTGCACTCCGACATCATCGTCCCTTATGTCGCTCGTATCGGCAATGAGGAACAGAAGCGCAAGTGGCTACCGAAGGCGTGCACGGGCGAAGCGGTCTTCGCCATCGCCATGACAGAGCCGGGCACGGGCAGCGATCTCAAGGCCGTACGCACGACAGCGGTGCGCGACGGAGACGACTACGTGATCAACGGCGCCAAGACCTTCATCAGCAATGGCCTCAACGCAGATTTCGTTATCGTCGTCTGCAAGACCGACCCCTCCGCCGGCGCCAAGGGCATCTCGCTGATCGTCGTCGAAACGGATCGTCCCGGATTCCGTCGCGGCCGCAAGCTGCAAAAGCTCGGCCAATTCGCACAGGATACCGTCGAACTGTTCTTCGACGAAGTTCGCGTGCCGGACGCCAACCGTCTCGGCGAGGAGGGAAAAGGATTCGCTTATCTGATGGGCGAACTTCCCCAGGAGAGGTTCATCATCGCGGTCAATGCTGCCGCCCGGCTCGAAGCCGCCTTCGAACACACGCTCGCCTACGTCAAGGACCGCAAGGCCTTCAATCAAACGGTCTGGGATTTCCAGAACACGAAATTCAAGCTGGCCGACATCAAGTCGCAGGCAATCGCCGTGCGTCTGATGATTGATCACTACATGACTGAACACATGCGCCGCCGGCTGACTCTTGAGGAATCTGCAATCGCCAAATTGTTCGCGACGGAGACCATGGGCAAGGCGATGGACGAAATGCTGCAGCTGCACGGCGGGTACGGCTACATGCTCGAATACCCGGTCGCTCGCGCTTTCGTCGACATGCGTGTGACCAGAATCTACGGCGGCACGAGCGAGGTGATGCGCGACCTCATCGCCCGGAAACTTTGACCAGCGACCCCCAAAGAGGAAACACAATGACACGCAGAGTATTCGTCGCCGGCGTCGGCATGAACAAGTTCCAGAAGCCGGGATCGAGCGATTCCTACGACGAAATGGGAGCGCGAGCCGCACGTGAAGCGCTGGCTGATGCGGGCCTGGCTTATACCGATGTGCAGCAGGCCTATGCCGGCTACATCTACGGAGATTCCACGAGCGGCCAGAAGGCTCTTTATCACCTGGGAATGACGGGAATTCCGATCGTAAACGTCAATAACAATTGTTCCAGCGGCTCCACCGCCTTGTATCTCGCACGCCAGGCGGTACGCAGCGGCGAGGTAGACTGCGCGCTCGCGCTCGGCTTCGAGCAGATGAATCCAGGTGCGCTCAAGTCGGCGTGGCCGGACCGCAAGCCGGCGCTGGAACGCGCGAATGCGCTTGTGCACGAGCTCGTTGGACACGCCGAGATTCCGACGGCGATCCGTCAATTCGGCGGCGCCGGGCAGGCCCATATGCAGAAATACGGAACAAAGATCGGGACGTTTGCGAAAATCCGCGCCAAGGCCAGCCGTCATGCGGCGAAGAATCCGCTTGCCGTGTTCCGCGACGTCGTCACGGAGGAAGAGGTTCTCCGGTCGCCGGTGTTGTGGGAAGGCGTGATGACACGCCTCATGGCGTGTCCGCCGACCTGCGGCGGCGCCGCCGCTGTGGTCGTGTCAGAGGAGTTCGCGCGGAAACGTGGATTGCGCACCGACGTGATGATTGCGGGACAGGGCATGAGCACGGACCCGTCGAGCACGTTCGACACGCGCGACATGATCCGTGTCGTCGGAACCGACATGACGCGCATGGCCGCTGCGCGCGCGTTCGAGCAGGCCGGCGTTGGTGCGGAAGACGCCGATGTCGTAGAACTGCACGATTGCTTCGCGCAAAACGAACTCCTGACCTACGAGGCGCTCGGCCTCTGCGCCGAAGGCGCCGGCGAAAAGCTCGTCGAGGACGGCGACAATACCTACGGCGGTCGCTGGGTCGTCAATCCTTCAGGGGGCCTTCTGTCCAAGGGGCATCCGATCGGCGCGACGGGCCTCGCTCAGTGTTTCGAGCTCACTCAGCAGATGCGCGGCGCTGCTGGAGAGCGGCAGGTTGAAGGCGCGCGGATCGCGGTGCAGCACAATCTCGGCCTCGGCGGCGCCGGCGTCGTCACTGTCTACAAGCGGATGGCCTGACGGCGAAACGATCGGGAGCGACCCAGATGATCGACAAGAAGCATATCGGCAAGAAGCTGTACGAGTTCGAAACGAGCGCGGAGAAAGGACAACTCAGGTTCTTCGCCAAGGCGACCGGGCAGACCGATCCGATCTATTTCGACGAAGCCGCGGCGCGCGCCGCCGGGCATCCGGGTTTGCCGCTGCCGCCGACATTCCTGTCCGCGCTCGTCCTTCTCAACAACGCGTCGACGTCGTGGCGCGAAGAAATCGGGATCAAGCTCGAGCGTGTGCTCCACGGCGAACAGTCCTTCACCTATCACCGCATGGCCTATGCCGGGGAGCCGCTGCAATTCGAGGCGAAGATCACCGACATCTACGACAAGCGCGGCGGCGCGCTCGACTTCGTCGTCAACGAGACCCGCGTCACCAATGGACGCGGCGAGCATGTCGCCGATCTCCGAAGCGTTCTCGTTCACCGCAATACGTGACCTGAAGGACCGACGATGACAAATCCAAAATTCGAAACAATCGCGGTCGGCGATGCCCTCCCGCCTCTGACCCTCGAGCCGATCAACCGCACGACTCTGGCGCTCTACGCCGGGGCCTCGGGCGACCACCACCCGATCCATATCGATCTCGATTTCGCGCGCAAGGCGGGCGTGGTCGACGTGTTCGCCCACGGCATGCTGTCGATGGCCTATCTCGGCCGCTTGCTCACGCAGTGGGTCGACCAGGCGAAGATCCGCCAGCTCGGCGTCCGTTTCGTCGGCATTACGCATCTCGGTCACAGGATCACCTGCACAGGCAAGATCGTCGAGAAATTCGAAACGGACGGCGAGAAGCGCGTCAGACTCGAGATTCAAACCGCCAACCAATACGGCGAGCCGCGCATTCTCGGCGACGCGATCGTCGCGCTCTGAGAAACGCCCGCGGAAACCAATGCATCAACATGAAGGATGAACCAATGGGTAAACTCGACGGAAAAGTTGCGCTCGTGACCGGCTCCGGACGCGGCATCGGGCAGGCAATCGCGAAGAAGCTCGCCAGCGAAGGCGCTCGGCTGGTCATCAATGATCTAGATCCTGAACCCGCGCACGAGACGGTCGAGGAACTGCGCAAGAGCGGCGCCGAGGCCGTGGCTTGCGTTGGCAACGTCACAGCCCCGGACTTTGCCGATCGGTTCATCGGAACGGCGATGAACGCGTATAAAGGCATCGACATAATCGTTAACAACGCCGGATATACGTGGGACGACGTGATCCAGCGCATGACCGACGAGCAGTGGTATGCGATCGTAGACTGTCACATGACCGCGCCGTTCCGGATCCTGCGCGCCGCCTATCCCGTCTTCAAGAACCAGCACCAGGTGGACGCGGCCGAGGGACGCGAGGTGTTCCGCAAGATCGTCAACGTGTCCTCGATGTCGGGTCTTGTCGGCAATGCAGGCCAGGCCAATTATTCCTCCGCCAAGGCGGGCATCACCGGCCTCACGCGCGCGCTCGCGAAGGAATGGGGTCGCCTGAAGGTCAACGTAAACGCCGTTGCTTTTGGCCTCATACACACGCGCATGACTTCGGTCGATGTGAAATCGGGCGCAACCGTCGACATCGAAGGCCGCAAGATACGGATCGGATTGAATCCTGACTTCATCAAGCAGCACGCGCAGCGCAATCCGCTCGGACGCGGCGGAACGCCCGAAGAAGCAGCAGGCTCGGTGTTTCTGTTCTGCATTCCCGAGTCGAATTACGTCACGGGACAGACCTTGGCGGTGTCCGGCTCTCCCTGAGGCGAGGGGCGTGCCTGCTGTCCGCCCGACCGAGCGTCGAAGAAGACGTTTCACGAATTCGGCCGCGCGGCGCGCGGTCGGCAAGCAAGAGAGACGTTGTGGAGGACCGATCCATGAGCGAGGAAAAGCCGCGTAAGGGCGCGTGGATGATGGTCGCCCTTCTGTTTCTCTTCATGATGATCAACTTCGCCGACAAGGCCATCATCGGGCTGGCCGGCGTGCCGATCATGAACGAACTCAAGCTTTCGCCCAAGCAGTTCGGCGCAGTCGCATCGAGCTTCTTCTTCCTGTTTTCGGTCTCCGCGGTCGTCACCGGGTTTCTCGTTGATCGAATCCAGTCCAAGCTGGCGCTGCTCGTCATGGGGCTCATCTGGGCTCTCGTGCAGTTTCCGATGGCGGGAACTATTGGAATCGAGACGCTCATCGCCTGCCGCATCGTCCTCGGCGCGGGTGAAGGGCCCGCCTATCCCGTCGCACTGCACGCCGTCTACAAGTTCTTTCCGAACTCACGGCGGCCGGTTCCGTCGTCGATCATCGCGCAAGGATCGGCGCTCGGCGTGATCATCGCTGTTCCCTTGCTGAACTGGATCATCACCCATTACTCCTGGCACCACGCTTTCGGCGCGCTGGGCGTCGTCGGCATGATCTGGACGGTGGCGTGGCTGCTTCTCGGACGGGAAGGCGACATCGTTGACCAGCCGACATTGCCGGGCGCGGAGGAGCGCGTGCCCTATCGACATCTGTTGTTCAACCCGACCAACCTTGCATCGTGGTGCACCTATTTCGCGGCCTACTTCGGCCTCGCTCTCATCATCTCGTGGTTCGCGCCTTTTCTTATCAAGGCGATGGGCTATTCCCAGGATACGGCCGGCAAGCTCACTGCATTGCTGTTCGCCGCCGCCTGCGTGATCGTGTTCGCTGGCAGTCTGCTTTCCGAACGTCTGATGAAGCGTGGACACACCAGTCGTATAGCGCGGGGGCTCTTGGCCGGGCTTTCCGTCTGCATCGGGGGCTGCTCTCTCCTGCTCGCGCCCCATATATCCCAGCCGGAACTGCGGCTTGCGGTCCTGATCTTCGGTCTTTGCGTTCCGGGGATGATCTACACTCTGCTGCCGTCCATTCTCGCCGAGGTGACGCCCGCCGCCCAACGCGGCGCCGTACTTGCAATCAACAGCGCGGTCGGGACCTCGGCGGGCATCGTAGCGCCATACCTGATGGGCAGCCTCATCGAAGGAGCGACCTCGGCCGCCGCCGGGTATCAACTCGGGTTCTCCATCTGCGGGATCGTGATGCTGATCGGCGGCTTGATCGGCGTCGCCTTCTTGCGGCCGGAGGCGCAGAGAACGAGGCTCGCCGCGCTGCGGCCGCCCCAGCCGCAGAGGGCCTGAAAAGTTCGGTCCAAGGCAGTCGCTCGCAAAGGATCGGGGCCGTCGTGATTCCCTGCAGCGCAGCAATGCGGATTGCATTTGTATGATGGACTCGGAGCCGTCTATCCTGACGCGGCGGCCGCCCTGCGGAAAGCGATCCGCGGGCGAACGAAGGGATAGATGAGACAACGGTCATGCCGAGGCCGGGTTCGCAAACTCCGAGGCGAGGTCGGGCGCTCAAGCCGCTCATGACCACGAAGGTCGCGCCCCCACGCAGCCCGAGCGGACTGGTGGTGCGCGAAGGCCTGCTCGCATTGCTGACGCAGTCCCGTCGAAAACGATGCGTCATGCTGCACGGGCCTGGCGGCTATGGAAAGACCTCGCTCCTGGTTGCGTGGCGGCAGCGCTTGCTGTCGCTCGGCTATGAGGTGGCCTGGCTCACCTTGTCGCCGGACGACGACGATCTGACGCGTTTTCTGGACTACCTTCTGGCCTCGCTGGGCGAGGTGGACGCCGGCGTCGTGCGCGAAGCAGCCTTCTTCGCCGGGCGCGGTGTGGACAGGGAGGCCGTGGAGAGGCTGATTATTGCTCTCGTGCGCGGCATAGCGGTCTATCCAAAGGAACTGCTGCTGGTTCTGGACGATCTGCACAATCTGTCTCAACCGTCCCTGATCGAAGCCTTGCAATGGTTGCTCGACTACGCGCCATCCAACCTGCATATCGCATTTTCCTCGCGTAGCGCGGCGCCCGTCTCTCTGGCGCGCATCCGGTCGCAAGGGCTCGCTCTCGAGCTCGACCTGCGCGACCTGCGCTTCTCTGCGGCGGAATCCGAGCAATATCTGCGGATGCAACTCGGCGGGATCGACCGGCGCGACGCGCAATTGCTCCACGAGATGACCGACGGCTGGATTGCCGGCCTGCAACTGTATTCGGTCGATTGGCGCAAGAAACGGCAACGGCCGACCAGGCGAAGCGCGGGCGAGCGGATCGTCCCGGTGCACCTGCACGACCCCGAAGCCTTCTCCAGCTACTTCGATCGAGAGGTGCTTTCACGGCTGTCGAATGCGGAGCTCGGCTTGCTCGTCGACGCGGCCGCCTGCAGCCGCTTTTGCGCGCCGCTGTGCGCGGCCCTGGCCGGATCGCAGATGTCGAGCGCGGACGCGCTCGTCATGCTGAAGCGCCTCGAAAGCGACAATCTTTTCATAACGCCCGTGGAAAGCGCCGAGCGCGAAATCTGGTTTCGCCTGCATCCTCTTTTGCGTGAGACGCTTCGCAAGAAGTTCCAGGATCGTTCGCCGGCCGAACAGCAGGGAGTACACGCGTCGGCATGGAAATGGTTCAAGCAGCACGGCCACCTCGACGAAGCAGTCCGTCATGCGGTTCTCGCCGGAGAAGGCGAGGCCGCCGCCGAAATGGTCGAGGGCGTGGCGCAACGGCTCCTCGTGCGCGGCGATCTACGAAAGCTGCTCGGTCTCGTCCGCCAACTGCCGCCGGAAGCTCTACTGGCCAGACGCGGGTTGCGCCTGTGGCTTGCACGCATGCGGCTCTTCGCCCGCGAACTCGACGAGTGCGCGAAGGCGATCCGACAGCTCGACCAAGATACGCCCGCCGACCGGCTGAGCGAACGTTTCGCGATCACGCTTCTACGGGCGTCGCTCGCCGTGCAGCGCGACGATACGGACGCGGCTTTGGCAATCCTCCCTCTTCTCCTGGATCCGCCTGCCGACTCCGACGCCATCGCGCTCGGCTCGCGAAACAACATCCTGTCTTGGCTATTCATGCATCGCGGGGAGTATGAACGGGCACGACAAGTCCAGCTCGAAGCGCCGCAACTGATGATCGACGGCGCTCCGCTCCTCGGGACGGGCGGCGGCAGCCTCCATGCGCGGTGTCTCATCGGCTTGAGCTACGCGATGGAAGGTCAGATCACGCGCGCCGAGCGCGTCTATCGAGACGTGCTGTTCGAGGCCGAACAAGGCGGCGTCGCGTGCGTCGAGCCGACCTACATGTCCGCCGCCCTGCTCGGCGAGGTGCTGTACGAGATCAACGAGCCAGAGGCGGCCTTGCAACTGCTCGAAAGCCGCCTGGAGGTGCTCGAACGCGTGTCGATTCCGGATTCGGTGCTGCGCGTCCTGTTGGTTCTGTCCCGTTGCCACTGGCTTGCAGGGCGCCGGCTGGAAGCGTTCAGCTATCTGGATCGGCTGGAGGACTACGCCGTCAATCTCAAGCTCGATCGCTTGCTCGCCTATTCGCTCGGCGAGCAAGTACATCGCCGGATCGAGATCGGCGAGGACGAAGCTGCATTGCGGGCTCTCGAACGGGTCGAGGCGATCGATGCACGACATCTCGACGCCTGGCAGAGCGCGCTCGGCGAAATCGCCGCGGTCGCTCAGAAAGCGCGGATTCGCTGGCTGATTGCGCGAGGCGATTTGGAAGCCGCCGGGCGCCTCGTCAAACCGCTTGTCGACCTTTGCCGGTCCCATGGCTGGCAGCGACAAGTTGCGCACGCCGAGCTTCAGGGAGCCATCGTCGACCGCGAGAGCGGACGCGTGAAAGCCTCGCGTCAGCGGCTGGACGCAGCATTGCGTTTGGGGCACCAGCTCGGCCTCGTCCGCAGTCTCCTGGACGCAGACGCCCGCGCGATCGAACTGATACAGGAACTGGCGCGCGCGCAATCGCTGGATCCCGTACTGACGTTCTACGTTGAAAGATTGTCGTCGGCGCGGCCAGCGCCGATTGAAGCGCGCCCGGCTAGCGAAGCGACCGCGAAGGCCGAGGATCGGAACGACGCTCTCAGCGATCGGGAGGCGGAGGTGTTGCGGTTGCTCGCGCAGGCCATGCCGAACAAGAAGATCGCGCGGGCGCTCGGGCTTTCGCCGGAAACCGTGAAGTGGCATCTCAAGAACATCTACACGAAGCTCGGCGTCACGGGTCGCGACGAAGCCGTCGCGAGGATTCGTGACAGATCTCTCGCAACCGTGGCCGGCGAGCCTGCGCTCGCAAGACGTTAGAGCGACCGCAGACTCGCTAACGACGGCTTGCGTGCGCCGCAGTGAGACTTCGCCGTATCAAATCGATGTCGGCATGCAGGCGGCGCCCCCCCAACCCGGGTTGGTCCACGGCGCGCATCCTCCCTCTAGAGTTCAGTCCGACGGTGCGATTGCATGACGCATGCAGCCGGCGCCGCTGGAGACCGCCCATGAATGCGCCCGCGAATGTCGA
This sequence comes from Hyphomicrobiales bacterium, assembly GCA_028868735.1. Classification (GTDB taxonomy): domain Bacteria; phylum Pseudomonadota; class Alphaproteobacteria; order Rhizobiales; family Beijerinckiaceae; genus JAJXWB01. The sequence goes on from JAGWTW010000063.1 coordinate 11,361, forward strand.
TCTGGCCGATATTCCCTATCGCCGTGTGGGGTTTCCGGAGCGGCGGACAATCGTCGAACACCGGCCGGATGGCGCGCTTATCCTGCGCTCGGCACGAATGCCGAGGAAGATAGAACACAACAGCTTTGCCGGCTTTGTTCCGGCTTGGGCGCTGCGGCGAGGCTACAAGCCAGCCTTCAGCGAGCGAGATGCGCAAGGGAACTGGCGAACCCTGACCTGGACTCAGCTCTGGGAGCAGATGCAGATCGTCGCTTCTTCGCTCCTCGATCTGGGACTTGGCCCCGACCGGCCGCTCATATTCCTGTCGGGCAACTCGATAGAGCAAGCGGTCGCACTGCTGGCAGCCGAATATGTCGGGATTCCCGCCGCTCCCGTCTCGCCCCCGTATTCGCTGCTCAGCAAGGATTTCACGCGCCTCAAAGGCGTGACGCGGTTGCTGAAACCTTCCGCCATCTTCGTTCAGAACAGCGGGCCATTCGAGCGAGCCATCGCGGCGATGGACATGCCGGACGCCAAGGTGATCGCTGTCGCCGACGCAAGAGACAGTCAGATCCCATGGGCGCGGCTGGCCGGCGGTCGATTGACGGCGGCCAAACGTAGTCAGGTAGAAGCGGCGCATAACGCGATCCGCGCCGAACAGACCGTTCGCATCCTCTTCACGTCCGGTTCGACCGGCGAGCCGAAAGGCGTCCCTGCGAGCTACGCCAATTTTCAGGCGCTTGCCGGCATCATGCTGGGCATGTGGGAATCCCTGAGCGAGCCACAACCTATCTTTCTCGACTGGCTGCCCTGGCACCATGGTTTTGGCGGTTACATCAATTTCGGCCGAACGCTGTTGCTCGGCGGCGCGCACTACATCGACGACGGCAGACCGCTTCCCGGAATGTTCGACCGAACCGTGCGCAACCTGCGCGAGGTCGCGCCCACGATCTTCGGCACGGTTCCGGTCGCCTGGGCGATGCTCGTATCGGAGCTCGAACGCGATCCGGCCCTCGCGCGCAACATGTTTTCGAACGCGGTTCACTTCGGCTACGGCGGCGCGAGCCTGCAGCGCGATGTATGGGAGCGTGTTCAGCGCGTGGCCGTGCAAACGGTCGGCGAACGGATCATGTTCTCCAGCGCCCTGGGTTCGACCGAGACGACCGGCGGCGGGACCTGGTGCGACTGGCCACAGGACGAACTCGGCAATATCGGCGTTCCTTCGCCGGGCTCGGAATTGAAGTTGCTACCGCTGGAAAGCGATGAAAACCGTTATGAGATAAGGGTCAGGTCCCCAGCCAATTTCAACGGCTATGTCGGGCGTCCCGATCTGACCGCAGCGGCCTTCGACGACGAGCGCTTCTTTCGGCTCGGAGATGCCGTGCGTCTCGTCGATCCGGCCGACCCCGGCAAGGGTTTGAGATTCGATGGACGGGTTGTCGAGGATTTCAAGCTCGCCAACGGCACATGGGTGCGGACGGGCATCGTGCGGTTAGCTCTGCTCGACCGCTGCGCGCCCCTGATTACGGATGCCGTCGTCTGCGGGCAGGACGGGGATTTCGTCGGCGCGCTCGCCTGGCCGAACATCGCAGCCTGTCAGCGGCTTGCGCCAGAACTCTCTAACCTCGATGCACCAGCCCTCGTACGTCACCCCATTGTCATCCAAGCCCTGCGCCAACGATTGGAGCACGCCGCCGGCGGCGCGAGCCAGATCGTTCAACGCGTGATGTTGATGGCCGAGCCGCCTTCGATCGACGCCAACGAGATCGCCGACAAGGGCTACATCAACCAGGCGGCGACACGGGCGCGCCGTGCGCATTTGGTCGCCGAGCTGCTGCAGAACCCGCCCGCGCCGCACATCGCTGTAGCCGAGTGAACACCCAGTCCAAGAACGAAGGCCTACAAGTATGCATTCTCAGGACCGCGTCGACAGTCGGAAAGATGCGACCGAGCAGGTGCAGGCTGCACAACGGCGGGCTCGAGAGGGTTTGCCCTTCTCGGATGACGCGGATTTCGGCGACGCCGCCAGAGGCTTTCTCGGGACGCGCGAGGGCGCGCGTATCACGTCTAGCAATGGGCGGGTCGTCTGGAGCCTAGAGCCGTATGATTTCCTGTCCGAGGAAGCCGCTCCGGCGACGGTGCATCCAAGCCTTTGGCGGCAAGCGCGTCTCAACATGCACCATGGCCTGTTCGAGGTCACGCGTGGCGTTTATCAGGTGCGCGGTTTCGACATCGCCAATATGACGCTCGTCGAAGGTGAGACCGGCGTCATCGTCATAGATGCTTTGACCTCGATCGAGGGCGCCCGTGCGGCCATGGAGCTCTACTTCGAGCATCGCGGACGCCGACCCGTCGTCGCTCTCATGTTCACTCATACGCATTCCGATCACTGGGGCGGCGGTCGCGGGGTGTGTTCCCCGGAACTGCTGGACAGCGGCAAGGTCGCAATTATCGCACCCGATCTGTTCATGGAGCACGCGGTATCCGAGAACGTGATCGCAGGACCCGCCATGCTGAGACGGGCGCAATTTCAATTCGGACCGCTCCTCGACAAGGGCCCGCGCGGCCATGTTGACTGCGGCCTTGGCAAGTCCATGGCGATGGGCGCCGCGTCACTCGTGGCGCCCACCGACCTCGTGAAGTCGACCGGCGAACGACGATCGATCGACGGGATCGAATTTCAGTTCCAGATGGCGCCCAACAGCGAGGCGCCGGCCGAGATGCACATCTTTCTGGCAGGCTACCGCGTTCTGAATCTGGCCGAGAACGCGACGCGAACCTTCCACAACCTCCTGCCGTTTCGAGGCGCAGACGTTCGCGACGCTCTCGCCTGGTCGAGGTATATCGACGAAGCATTGTCGATGTGGGGCGCCGAAGCGGATGTCTTGATCGGCCAGCATCACTGGCCGGTCTGGGGCGCCGAAAGCATACAGCGCCATCTCCGGCAGCAGCGCGACCTCTATAAGTTCGTCCACGATCAGACAGTGCGTCTGATGAATCACGGATACACAGCATCGGAAATTGCGGAAGAGCTGCGTCTGCCGCCGAGTTTGGAGAATGTCTGGCACGCACGCGGCTACTACGGACATCTTCGGCACAATGTGAAAGCGATCTATCAGAAATATCTCGGGTGGTATGACGCCAACCCCGCCAATCTCGATCCGCTGCCGCCTGCCCACGCGGGACGAAAATTCATCGAATACATGGGCGGAGCGGACTCTGTTCTAGCGCACGCCCGCAGAGACTTCGAGAACGGCGAGTTCCGATTTGTCGCGCAGGCGCTCAGCCATCTCGTATTCGCCGATCCCGCCAACGCGGAAGGACGGGCTCTGCTCGCCGATACGTTCGAGCAGCTGGGTTATCTCGCCGAAAGCGCCGCGTGGCGGAACGCCTACCTGCTCGGAGCTCAGGAGTTGCGCAGAGGCATGGCGCCGATTCCGCCTCGCCCGGCAATACCCAAGGACACGCTCGCCGCACTGCGGACAGAGCAGATCTGGGACATGCTCGGCGTGCGGGTACGGCCAGAGTTGGCGATCGGAAAAACGATCGTGATGAATTGGCGCGTATCGGACAGGGACGAGACGTTCATCCTGACGCTCGACAATTGCGCGCTGACCTGTCTGGCGGGCGCTCGAGCGCCCGACGCGGACGCGTCCTACTCGCTGCTACGTCGTACGCTCGACGATGTCGTGTTCAGGGGAACAGGGCTTGCCGACGCGATCGCTTCCGGCGCGGTTGAGGCCTCGGGTAGGACCGAGTCATTCGAAGACGTTCTCGCCCTCTTGGATGAGTTTCCTCGGATGTTCGAAGTCGTCGAGCCCCGGCGCAAAGTCCGGACGAGTCAAGCTAATGTCGAATCCCAACGACCGGGGAATTAGTGGATGACTCCGACCTCGCTCAGGTCGCATGCCTTTCGCATCCAGACCGGCGACGAGGACTTGCCTGCCGACCGGTTCAATCACCACGTCAACAACGCCCGGTTCTTCCATTTCATCAATCTGACCTTTCAGTCGTGGTATCTGGCGATGAATATTCGGGGCGGCGTGCCGGAACACTCGGCCATGATGGCGCATTTGAGCTATGATTTTCTTAGCGAACTGAAGCCGCCTTCCCTCGCCGAATGTCGCATCGAGGTCTGTCGCATCGGGAACACCAGTCTCGAACATCAAATCGAAATGTTCGACCTTGGACACGATGGCGACCAACCGCCACGGCTCGTCGGACGCGGGCGCGCCGTTCACGTCTGGGTGCACGCCAAGACTCGCTCGAAGAAGCCCTGGCCGGCGGAGGTCTTGGCGAGATTTTGGGATGCTGACGATTTGCCGCTGGACATCTGGTTTCCGGTGGGAAAGTTCTGATGTGGCGAACAACATGTCAGCGCATGTCTCGCGATCATCCCGGCGTGTGGGTCTGACGGTTCATCAAGCGCATTCGCGCATGTTCCAGATGCGCTCGCATTGCGGCGCGGGCGCCGTCGACGTCCTGCCGTTCGATCATTTCGAAGACGCGCTTGTGCTCCTCGAAAATCTCCCTCCGCCGCTCGACCGTGTCGATCCGCGCCGTGTGCCTGGCGAGATCGATGCCGTGATTGACGTCGTATTCGACCGCCTGTAAGGCCTCGCACAGGCGCGAATTGGCGCTGGCGCTGGCGACCGATATGTGGAATTCGAAGTCGAGATGATAGGCGATGCCGCCTTCCAGCACGGCGACGCGATAGAATTGCTCCGTCGATCGTCCGATGCGTTCCAGATCGCTCGAAGTGCGACGCAGCGCCGCCAGAGCAGCGCCTTCGGGCTCGATGATCGCGCGAAATTCGAGATTGGTCTGGAGTCGGTGAATCTCGTCGAGCGACAGCTTGTCCTCGCGCGCCGCGGCGCGCGGCATGACGAAGCTCCGCGAACCCTGCCGCGATGCGATGACGCCTTCGTCGCGCAAGCGCTTGAGCGCCTCGCGCAAGACCGGGCGGGATACGCCGAACGAGGCACACAATTCGTGTTCGGAGGGTAGGCGGGCGTCTTCGGCGATGGCGCCGGTGATGATGCTCTGCAGCAGCGCTTCATAGACCTGTTGCGCCAGCCCGCCGCGCCGCAAAGGCTGAATGCCCGCGCCGCGCACGTTCGCGGTCCTCGCGTAATCGGATGCCGGCCTCGAGCGTTCGTCCAATTTCGTCCCGCCTCCAGCGCTCGCCGCAGCGGCGCAAGCGCCCAAAACTTGTCATAATATTTAATCGACGTCGATGTCATTTACAAGCGCGATGCGTCCGATTCGAGCGCCGACGCCTCACGGGCTCGCATAATTTATTGATTTTAATAAGATTACTTTCGCTCGGCGGCTGTGAGATGCCCTCCTCATAACATGTTGTAATAGTTGACATGTTTTGCGGACTGATTATCGTGCCCGACGGGCCGTGACCGGACGGTAGATCCGCTGGCGAGGGAGGGTTCTTTTGATCGACGTCGCCGATCGGCGGGATGCGCCGGCCGCCGCGGAAGCCGAGGCGCCGAAGGTCTCGTTCCGCGGGATCACGAAACTCTACGCCAGCCGCGACGGGCGCGGCAGGACATTGGCGCTCGATTCCTTCGATCTCGATATCGCGCCTGGCGAGATCGTCTCAATCGTCGGGCCGACCGGCTGCGGCAAGTCGACCGCCCTCAATGTTCTCGCCGGCTTCGAACAACCGTCGCAGGGGCGGGTGACGGTCGACGGCGCGCCGATCGAGGCGCCCGGCGCCGATCGGGGCGTGGTCTTCCAGCAGCCTTCGCTCTTTCCCTGGCTCAGCGTCTTCGCCAATGTTGTGCTCGGCGCGAAGTGCCGCGGCGTGGCGCGCCAGGACTACGAGCAGCAGGCGCTGCGGTTGCTCGACGAAGTCGGCCTCAAGGGCTTCGAAAGCCATTTCCCGTATCAATTGTCGGGCGGAATGCAGCAGCGCGTGCAAATCGCGCGGGCGCTGCTCAACCAGCCCGATATTCTACTGATGGACGAACCGTTCGGCGCGCTCGACTATCAGACGCGCCTCCTCATGCAGAAGCTTCTGTTGCGGCTGTGGGCGCATTTCAGGCCGACGATCGTCTTCATCACGCATGACGTCGGCGAGGCCCTGTTCATTTCCGACCGGGTGATCGCCATGACGAAACGTCCGGGGCGGGTGAAGCTCGACGTGCGCGTGCATGCGGACAAGCCGCGCGATTACGAATTCCTGAGTTCGTCGGAATTCAAGGAACTGGAACGTGAATTGATCGTCGCCGTGCAGAGCGAGGTCGAGGCGCCTGAAGACAGGCTCACGCAAAATGCGGAGGAAGCAAAATGAAGAAAGTTCTCGCACTTCTGGCGTGCGCAGCGAGTCTGCTGGCGGGAGGCGCCGCCAGCGCGCAGTCGCCGAATGCGCCGCTCGAATTCAACTACGGACTTCCGGCGGCCAACCACGCTTCGGTCTATGTGGCGCAGGACCTCGGACTGTTCGAAAAAGTCGGGTTGAAACCCAAATTCTTTTTCTTTCAGTCCGGCGCGCCTCTGCTCGCCGGCATCAAAGGCGGGAGCCTCGACGTCATCACCGCCGGTCTCGCCGTGGTGTTTGCGCTGGGACAGGATATTCCGCTGAAATTCCTGTTCTGGGAGGCGAATTCCGCGACATCCGAGGGGCTCAACGTCGATCCGGCTGCCGGCATCAAATCTTATGCCGACCTCGCCAAGATCAAGAAGATCGGGGCGGCCACCGGCACCTGCGCGCAAGTTTCGCTCTATCTCATGGCCGAGAAACTCGGCATTGATTATTCGAAGCTCGACGTCGTCAACGTTCCCGCGCCGCTGTTCCGCAACGCTTTCAAGAGCGGCTCTATTCAGGCGGGCGTAGCCTGGCCGCCGTTCTCGCTGCAACTGCAGTCCGAGGGCTATCCCGTCGCGAGCTTCGATGCGGACTATACGCCGCCCGGCGGCATGTGCCCGGGGCTGACCGGCGTGCGGCCGGATTTTCAGAAGGCCCATCCCGACATCGGACTGCGGCTGGCGCAGGCGGAGGCGCTCGCCCGCAAGGCGATCAAGGACAATCCCAAGGTTGCAATCGACGCCTACGTCAAGCGTCTCGGCGTTTCGCCCGAGGTCGCCAAGGCGACGGTCGAACGAGAGTGCTGTGGCGGCATCCCGAGCTTCGAGACGCAGCTCGATCCGGCTTCGCCATTTTCCGTTACGTCGAAGGACGGCGGTCTCGCCGGCAAACTGTTCAAGGCGAGCGAAATTCTCGCGAACGTGAAGGCGATTCCGGCGCCGGTTCCGATGGAGACGATCCGGCGGTCGATCGATCCGAGCGCGTTGCAGGCCTATCAGAAATCGATCGGCAAATGAGCGCGGCGACCAGCGGAAGCGGCGCTTCGGCGCCTGACGCGGGAACCCGCATTCCCGACTACGTCTTTTCGATCGGCGCAGTCGTCGTCGTCCTCGTCCTCTGGTTCGTCGCATCGCCTTTCGTCAAGCCTGGCTATCTGCCGACTCCGAAGGAGATGGGCGGCGCGATGGTCGATCTCGTGCGGAACGGCTACCAGGGCCATTCGTTGGCCGAGCATATCGGCGCCAGCCTGTTCCGCACGCTGACGGGCTTCGTCATCGGCGTTGCGATAGGCGTGCCGGTCGGATTGCTGACCGGCTACAACCGGCGCGTCGGCGCCGTCGTGTCGCCGATCATGGCCTTCATCCGACCGATCCCGCCGATCGCGTTCATTCCGATGAGCGTCCTTTATTTCGGGCTCGGCGAGATCGGCAAGATCGTGCTGATCGTGTTCGTGTCGTTCAACTACGTGCAGGCGAACGCGCACGCCGGCGCAGCGAATTTTCCGATCGCCTACAACCGGGCCGCCCAGGCGCTGGGCCTCACGCGGCTGCAGAGCTTTTTTCGCATCATCCTGCCCGGCGCGCTGCCGCAAATATTCACTGGCGTCAAGATCGCGCTGGCGCTGAGCTGGGCGGTCGTGGTCGCCGCTGAACTCGTCGGCGCGCAGACTGGCCTCGGATACATGATCTCCGACGCGGCATTGCTGTTTCGCATTCCCGACGTCTTCATCGGCATCGCGCTGATCGGCGCAATCGGCCTGGTGATGAACGCCACGGTCAATGCAATCGAGAACAAGATCGTCCATTGGCGCGGCCGCTGAGGCCGCGGGGAGGCAGGTACATGAAATTCCCACCGGTCATCGCCGCCGCGCTCGCGACATCCCTCGTTCTCGCAGGCGCCGCCGCTGCGCAGACTGCGCCGCCGCTCGAGATCAACTACGGCTATCCGACCGTCGATCACGTCAACATCTACGTTGCGCAGGATCTCGGCCTGTTCGAGAAGGCGGGCCTGAAACCGAAATTCTTCACGTTCCAGAGCGGCGCGCCGCTGATCGCGGCGCTGAAGAGCGAGAGCCTCGACGTGGCGACGGCAGGCCTCGGCCTCGCCTTCGCGATCGGACAGGGCATCCCGCTGAAGTTCGTTCTGTGGAACTCGAACGACGCGACCGGCGAGGCGCTCGTCGTCGACAAGGACAGTCCGATCAAGAGCTACGTCGACATCGTAAAAGCGAAGAAGATCGGCGCGGCGTCCGGCACCTGCGCGCAGGTCGCCCTCTATCTGATGGCGCAGAAGGTCGGCGTCGACTACGCAAAGCTCGACGTTGTCAACATTCCTGCGCCGCTTCTGCGCAACGCATTCCTCAGCAAGTCGATCGATGCGGGGATCGCCTGGGCGCCCTATTCGATCACGCTGGACCAGGAAGGGTTTCACGCGGTGAACTGGGACCCGGACTACACCCCGCTCGGCGGCGTCTGCCCGCGGATCACCGCGGTGCGCTCGGCCTTCCTCGCGGCGCATCCGGAGGTCGGCGCAAAGCTCGTCGAGATCGACGCGGCGGCAGCGGCGGCGATCACGAAAAATCCGAAGCTCGCGGTGGATGCGGTCGACAAGCGTCTCGGCCTGACCGAAGACGTGGCGCGCGCATCGATCGCCCGGGTCTACGACAAGCGCCCGACCTACGCCCAGCAGATCGACCCGGCCTCGCCCTATTCGCTGACGGCGAAGGACGGCGGCCTCGCGAAATCGCTGTTCCTCGCCACGCAGGCGCTCTACGCGACGAGGAGCATCCCCGAGCCGATTGCGCTTTCGAAAATCCAGGACTCGATAGATCCGAGCTTCGTCGCCGCGTTCGCCGAAAAATCGAAACGCTGAACGCGATCAGGCCGGCCGCTGCGGCCACGTCCTGTACCTGTCGAGCGCGGCGAGATCCGGCGCAATGCCAAGGCCGGGCGCACTCGGGACCGCAACCCGGCCGTCCTCGACCCGGAGCAGATCGCTTACGACGCATTCGCGCGCAGGGTTCGGACGCCAGTCGTATTCGAGCGTGCCCCCACCGCCGGCCGCGGCGAGTAGATGGAGAGAGGCGATCGCGTTGACGCCGCCGCCGAACACGTGCGGGCAATAGGCCTTGCCGTGCGCGACGGCCGCACGCGCGACGCGGATCGTGCCGGATACGCCGCCCCATTTCGTGGCGTCGGGCTGGATGAAGCGCAGCACGTCGTCGCGGCAGGCCGCGTCGAGTTCGCCGCCACGCAGATTCTCGCCGCCGGCGAGCGGCGTCGTCGAGGCGCGCGCGAGCGTGCGCCAGTCGGCCGCCGGCGCATCGACGCGCAGCGGTTCTTCGAGCCATGCGAGGTCCAGTCCGTCGATCGCGCGCACGAAAGCGAGCGCCGCGTCGGGCCGCAGCCCCTGGTTGGCGTCGGTCATGATCGTCGCTCCCGGCCCGAGCGCCTCGCGCATGGCGCGCAGATTGCGCACATCGAGATCGTGCCCGAATCCGGTCTTGAGCTTGAAAGCCCTGTGGCCGCGCAAGCGCTGTTCGACCGCGACCTGTTCGGGTTCGTCCGGATCGATGCCGGTCGCATAGACTGGAACGCTGTCGACCGGCGCACCGCCGAGAGCCCGATAGAGCGGCAGGTCCTGCCGACGGGCCACGAGATCGTTGACGGCGATATCGATGCCGGAAACCGCCTGCGCGATCGGTCCGACCTCGCCCGTCTGCAACACGAGCGTCTCGAGATCGCGGGAGAGCGTGTCGAACAGATCCGTCGGCGAGCCGAAGCGCCGGCCGATCAACCGCTCGCCCAGATCGACGACGAGGCGCGCACGATGTTCGGCACCCACCGACGGCCAGTTGCACCAGGCCTCGCCGAAGCCTTCCGCGCCGGACTTGTCGACGACGCGCACGAGCACGAACGGGCGATCACGAAAGGCGCCGAATGCAACCTTGATCGGTTTTTCTATCGGGACGCGATAGGCGACAGCCTCGACCCGCACAAGCTCGACGGAGGTCAAATCGTATTCTCCCGGGCATTGCCGCGCGGCGCTGCGGCATAGAGACTTTCGGGCAGCCCGCGCACGCCAACCGTGCAGGCAAGCAGAGCGCCGGCCATCGGGTCGGCGGCTTTCTCGGCCTCGCTCATGTGCTGGCTCGTCGTCGTCACGAACAGGATATCGAGATCGGCGCCGCCGAATGCGCAGCATGTCGGACGCGACGTCGGCGTTTCGACCGTCTGCAGGATGCGGCCGTCCGGCGCGTAACGCACGATGCGCCCTCCGTTGAATTCGGCGTTCCAGACGCAGCCTTCGGCATCGACGGCCGAGCCGTCGGGAAAAGCCGGCGTTCGCGTGCGCGCGAAAGCCCGCCTTTCGCCGATCTCGCCGCGCGCCGTGTCGAACGCGAAGGCGTCGATTCCATATTCGAGCGAATCGGCGAAATACATGGTCGCGCCATCGGGGCTCCAGCAAAGGCTGTTTGGAATGCACACGCCGGACAGCACGGGCGTCAAGGCGCCGTCCTCTTCCAGCCGGTACAGCACGCCTTCCGGCGCACGCGTGATGTTATGCATCGTGCCGATCCAGAACCGCCCCTGCGGATCGCAACGCCCGTCATTGAACCTGTGCCCGTCGATCCGCGCCGGTAGCCGCGCGACAGCCTCGCGCCGGTCGCGCGCGGAATCGAACAGGAAGATTTCATCGCCTGCGGCAACCAGCAGGCGTCCGTCGGCGCAAAGCGCGATCGCGCCGACGAGATCACTCACCTTCCACTCGTCGATGCGCCCGGCCGAATGGTCGTAGCGCATAATCGCGGGGCGGCGGATATCGATCCACCACAGCGCCTGCTCTCGTTCGCTCCAGAGCGGACATTCGCCGAGAATGTCCGTCTGTGCGCCAATGCGGGTGAACGGACCGATAGCGACGGGCTTGTGCATCGACCTCAGATCGTCCGCCCGCCATCCACCGGAAATTCGACGCCGGTGATAAAATTTGCCTCGTCGGAGGCGAGGTAGAGCGCGGCGTTGGCGATGTCCTCGGGCTTCGACATGCGTCCCAGCGGGATGGTCCCGATGAACTTCGTGCGATTTTCCGCGGTATCGGGCACGCCCATGAAGGCTTCCAGCAATCCCGTCTCGCCGATGACCGGGCAGATCACGTTCACGCGGATCTTCCAGGGCGCCAGCTCCACCGCCAGCGACTTCGACACGAGATTAACCGCGCCCTTGGTGGCGTTGTACCAGGTGAGACCCGGCCGCGGACGGATTCCGGCCGTGGAACCGACGTTGAGGATGACGCCGCCGCCGTTGTCGCGCATATGCGGCGCGACGGCGCGCACGAACAGAAAGATCGACTTCACGTTGATGCGGAACAACCGGTCGAATTCCGCCTCGTCCACTTCCATGATCGGCCGGTTCCTGTGCGTGACGCCGGCGTTGTTGACGAGAATGTCGATCGGGCCGAGCTTTTCGGCCGTCTCGCGAACGACGCGCTCGACATCGGCCGGCGAGCCGACGTCGGCGCCGATGGCGATCGCGCCATGACCGATCGCCCTGGCGACGCGCTCGGCTTCCTGCCCGCGAATATCGACGACCGCCACTTTGGCGCCCTCTGCGACATAACGTTGTGCGATCCCCTCGCCAAACCCGCCGCCGGCGCCGGTGACGATCGCGACCTTGTTCTTCAACCGCATGGTAGTGCTCCTTCTCGAGTCTCTTATGGTCGGGCGAATTCCGTCCTGATCTTGTTGCTATGCTCGCCGATCGCAGGCACGCGGCCGAGCTGCGGCGCTGCTCCGTCGCGGATCGTCGGCGGCGCGACGATGGAGGCGAGGCCCGTCTCCGTTTCGACGTCGATGCGCCTGAGCGCCGGATGGTCGGCGAAGTCCGCGACGCCGTTAACGAAGCCGTAGGCCGTTCCCGCCGCGCGCAGTTTCGCCGCCGCCTCGTCGCGCGTCATCGTCGCGAACTTGTCCTGCACGTGCGAATCGACCGTCGTGCGGTTGGCGACGCGCACATTGTTGGATTCGTAGCCCTTCTGTTTCGGCAGGTCCGGCTCGTCCATGAACGAGCGGCAGAAATTCGCCCATTCGCGCTCGTTCTGGATCGAGATGAGCACGAGGCTGCCGTCCTTCGTGTCGAAGGCGCCGTAAGGGCAGATCGAGGGATGGGCGAGGCCGACGCGCGCGGGAGCCTTGCCCGTGCCCTCGAACCAGAGCAGCGGCACGTTCATCCAGTCCGCCATCCCCGCGAACAGGCTCGTCTCGATCGCGGCGCCCTCGCCTGTGATCGACCGCGCGATCAACGCTTCGAGGATCGCGGCGTGCGCGGCCATGCCGCAGGCGATGTCGCACACCGACACGCCGACGCGGCCGGGCCCCGCGGGATGGCCGGTGATGGCGGCCAGCCCGCTCTCCGCCTGCACCAGCAGATCGTAGGCCTTCATGTCCGTATAGGAATTGCCGGCGCCATAGCCCGAAATATCCACGGTGATCAGCCGCGGATATCTCTCGCGCAACGCCTTCGAGCCGAAGCCGGCGCGCGCGGCGGCGCCGGGCGCGAGATTCTGGATGAAAACGTCGGCCTTCGCGAGCAGCCGGTGCAGCAGCGCGGAGTCGTCCTCGTTCTTGATGTCGGCGACGAGGCTTTCCTTGCCGCGGTTGAGCCAGACGAAATAGGTCGACAGTCCGTTGACCGCGGTGTCGTAGCCGCGCGCGAAATCGCCTTCGGCGCGCTCGATCTTGATGACGCGCGCGCC
>JAGWTW010000064.1 GCA_028868735.1 Hyphomicrobiales bacterium
TGCGCCTGATCACCCAGCGCTTGGTGGACGGCGGCGGCAGATCGGCGACGGTCAGCGGGCTGCCGTCCGGTCCGATCACATATTTGGCCCGCGGGCGATAAGGTTCGGTCATTGATTTACTCACACACTCGACTGACCACTTCCACAGGCGACACTATCCGCCGCCGCTTAAGATTTACCTAAACGGTTCACATCGATCCGAGGTGAATATTCGAGGAAATTCCTTGGTTTAACGGGGTTTTCGGGATGCGTGCGCCGACCCTGCGTTCCCCTTCGGCACAGCTGGCAAATCCGCGTTAACCATAATCCGCGCGAAACGGCGGCTCGCCGGCGCCCGACGCCATGATCCCGCCACACACAATAATGATGCTCCCACCGGGCCGGAACGCCGCCTTGGGCGTAACCGTACGCGTTCGAATCGTCTGCGCTAGCAAACCTCGAAGTGCGGCTTTAGTGTCCCCATCTTGTTCCCGGATCGCTCGTTCTCATGTAAACGGTCCGGCACGATGCGGGCGCCTGGTCCGGTCGTTGATCTCACCTCGCACCGGCGGCCCCCGAATGCGCGCTTTTGTCACTGGCTTCGTTCTCTTGCTCCTCGTCGGCCTTGCCGGCGCGCTCGGATATTTCCAGTTCGTGAAGAAGCCGGAGATCATCAAGAACGTTATTCAGAACGCGCCACATCCGACCAACGCGGTTGCCGCCACGGACGCACAGGAGGAGGAATGGACGCCCCGCCTGACCGCGATCGGTTCGCTGCGGGCGACGCAGGGGGTCGACATCGCGCCTCAGGTCGGCGGCGTCGTCACCGGCATCAAGTTCGAATCGTCCCAGGACGTGCAAAAGGGCGACCTTCTCGTCACGATCGACGATTCGACGGAGCAGGCCGACCTGAAATCGAATCAGGCGACCCTGCGCAACGCCCAGATCACCTACGACCGGCAAAGCAAGCTCGTCGGCGGCGGCAATACCACCCAGGCGAACGTCGATTCGGCATTGGCGGCGCGCGACCAGGCCGCGGCCGCCGTCGACAGGACCAAGGCGGTGATCGCCCAGAAGCAGATTTCGGCGCCGTTTTCGGGCCGTCTCGGCATTCGCCGCATCGACCTCGGCCAATATGTCTCGCCGGGCGCAGCGCTCGTGACGCTCCAGCAACTCGATCCGATTTATGTCGATTTCCAGACGCCCGAACAGAATTTTGCGCAACTTGCGGTCGGGCAGCAGATCGAAATCAGCCTCGATTCGTTTCCCAATCAGAAATTCGTCGGCCGCGTCCGGTATCTTGACGCGCGCGTCAGCACCGACACCCGAAATTTCCTGGTGCGCGGCGAAATCGCAAATCCCAGGAAGACGCTTTTGCCCGGCATGTTCGCGAACGTGTCGGTCGCGGCCGGCGCGCCGCGCAAGGTCGTGACGCTGCCAAAAACGGCCGTGGCCTATTCGCTCTACGGCGACAGCATCTATGTCCTCAACCCCGCCGAACCGCCGCCCGGCGGCGCCCAGGCCGCCCCGGCGCAGCCGCAGGCGGACCAGCTCTACACGGTCGAGCGCCGATTTGTTCACGTTGGAGAGACGCAGGGCGATCGCGTATCCATCGCCGAAGGCGTCAAGCCCGGCGAAAGGGTCATCACTGAAGGGCAGATCAAGCTGCAGCCGGGCATGCGCGTGCGCATCGACACGAAGGCGGGGTTGCCCGCGATGAATCCGCTGCCGCGGCTGTAAGGGAGCCATTTCGCCGTGGGCGCCTTCACCGACCTTTTCATCCGTCGCCCTGTGCTGGCGAGCGTGGTCAGCCTTCTGATCTTGCTCATCGGCGCGCAGGCCGGCTTCAAGCTTCAGATTCGGCAATATCCGGAGCTGAAGCAGACGACCATAACGATCACGACGACTTATCCCGGCGCGAACGCAGACCTCATCAAGGGGTTTATCACGACGCCGATCGAACAGGCGGTCGCGAGCACGGAAGGGATCGACACGCTCGTGTCGAACTCGCAGCAGAACGTGTCGACCATCACCTTGAACATGCGTCTGAACGCCAACGAGGATCGCGCGGTCGCCGACGTTTTGTCCAAGATCCAGCAGGTCAAGAGCAAGCTGCCCCGCGACTCGCAGGATCCGGTCGTCGTCAAGCAGACGGGCCAAGGCTACGCCCTGCTCTATATGAGCTTCAATTCCGACGTCCTCACCGCGGCCCAGATCACCGACTACCTGACCCGCGTGGTCCAGCCGCGCCTGCAGACGATCGACGGCGTCGCGAGCGCCCAGATTCTCGGCGGCCAGACCTTCGCGATGCGCATCTGGCTCGACCCGACCAGGATGGCCGCCCGCGGCGTAACCGCGCTCGACGTCCGTAATGCATTGACAATAAACAACTTTACTTCGGCGGCTGGCCAGATCAAAAACGATTACACACAAACAAGCATCAACGCCCTCACCTCCCTGGACAACGCCACCGCCTTCGCCAACCTTGTGGTTGTCTCGCGTGGCGATGCGCTCGTCCGACTCGGCGATATTGCGCGCGTCGAACTGGGTCCGGAGAGCGCTGATACATCGTCCGTGTTCGATGGTTTGAAGGCGGTGTTTATTGGCATCTACGCGACGCCGACCGCCAATCCGCTCACGGTCATCGACCTAGTTCGCAAGACGGCGCCTGACATACAGTCGCAACTTCCGGCAGGCATACATTCCGCAATCGCCTATGATGCGACCGAATTCATTCGCGCGTCGATCTGGGAAGTCGCGAAAACCCTTGGTGAAGCGGCCCTTATCGTCATTGTTGTCATCTTCCTATTCTTGGGCAACTTCCGTTCGACTGTCATCCCGATCGTCACAATTCCGTTGTCACTCGTCGGCGTGATGATTTTTCTGCTCGCGCTCGGCTATTCGATCAATCTGCTAACGCTGCTGGCTTTTGTTCTTGCGATCGGCCTAGTTGTGGACGATGCGATCGTCGTCGTCGAGAACATATGGCGGCACATCGAAGACGGCATGACGCCGAAAGACGCTGCGCTCAGAGGCGCGCGCGAAATCGCGGGCCCCGTCATTTCCATGACGATTACACTTGCGGCGGTCTATGCGCCGATCGGTTTCGTCTCGGGTCTGACGGGTGCGCTGTTTCGAGAATTCGCCTTCACACTTGCCGGGTCTGTCATCGTGTCGGGATTCATCGCGCTGACCTTGTCGCCGATGATGTGTTCGAAGCTTTTGAAAGCGCACGCTCCGGGTGAAAGCGGCGGGTTTGCGGCGTGGCTCGATCGTCGCTTCGAAGCGTTGCGCGCGCGATACGAACGCCGCCTGCACAAGACGCTCAACTTTCGCGCTTTGACAATTGCGGTGCTTCTCGGCGTTCTGGCCTTCACCGGCGTGATGTTCGCTTCAATGCCAAAAGAGCTCGCTCCAGAAGAGGATCAGGGCATAGTTCTGACAATTGTTAAAACCCCGCAGGGCGGCAATCTCGATTATCTGGAATCCGTCACACAGAAACTCTGGAACGTCGTCGATACGATTCCCGAAAAGGCGCACCTTTTCGTCATCAACGGATTCAATGGCGTGCACCAGGCTTTTGCCGGCCTCCTGCTCAAACCATGGGATCAACGTGCGCGGACACAAAAGCAGATCACGCAGCAGGAATTGCAGGGGAAGCTGGCGACCATCACCGGCGGCTCGTTCTTCGCCTTCTCGCCGCCCGCGCTTCCCGGTTCCACCGGCGGCGCGCCGATGCAATTCGTCATTCGTACCACGGGCGATTATCAGAAGCTCGCTGAAGTCGTTGCGCAGATGCAGAAAGAGGCTGCAGCCTCCGGCATGTTTATCTTCACCGACGTCGATTTGAAGTTCGATACGCCGCAACTGGACTTCAGGATTGACGCGGTCAAAGCCAATCGCTTGGGCTGGTCGATGCAGGATATCGGCTCTTCCCTAGCGACCATGCTCGGCGGGAACTACGTCAACCGCTTTTCGCTCTATGGTCGTTCGTATGAGGTAATCCCGCAAGCGCCTCGCGAATTTCGGGATGTCGAGGATTGGCTGAAGCGCTATCAGATTCGGACATCGACCGGCGAGCTTGCTCCGCTGTCGACCGTTGCAACGGTCAGTCAGACGGTACAACCGAATGCGCTGACCGAATTCCAACAACTGAATTCCGCGACCCTTTCAGGCGTGCCCTTTCCGGGCCGTACGCTCGGCGAGGCCGTCGACTACCTCACCGCCAAATCAAAGGACATCTTCCCCGAAGGATACACCTACGACTTTGCAGGAGATGCCAGGCAATATGTGCAGGAGAGCAACGCGCTTACTGTCACGTTCATTTTCGCGCTGATCGTGATCTTTCTCGTACTGGCGGCTCAGTTCGAAAGCTTCCGCGACCCGTTCATCATTTTGATCGCGCTGCCGACATCAATGTTCGGCGCTCTGCTGCCGCTGACGATATTGAGCATAGTCGGTCCCATGCTTCCTCCCGCGTTTCAAGGGCTGGCAGGCTCCGCGACACTTAACATTTACTCGCAAATCGGCCTCGTAACGCTCATCGGTCTCATTTCGAAGCACGGCATCCTCATGACGGAATTCGCTAATCGCATGCAGGAAGAAGGAATGGATCGACGCGCGGCGATCGAACATGCAGCCGGCGTCCGCTTGCGGCCAATTCTGATGACGACCGCCGCCATGGTCGTCGGCGTCGTACCGCTTGTGATCGCGACCGGCGCTGGCGCGCAGAGCCGTATCGCGATTGGTATCGTAATCGCGGCCGGCATGAGCGTCGGCACCTTGTTTACATTGTTCGTCACGCCGACCATCTACACCTTCATCGCTCGCGACCACCGGGCCGACGCGATGCTCCAAGGCGAAAATCCCGGCGACGCCGTGGCGCATCGTGCAGCGGAATGATATCAGACGCCTTCGCTTGCCCGCCTGCTCCGTGCCGACGATCGTTCTTCGGCGCGGTCGAGCAGAAGCGCCTGGCAACGAAATCCGCCGTCCAAAATGGGTGACAACTTGAACGCCCCCCTGAAAGCAGATCCTGTGGCGCGCAGGCGCACGTTTGCGATCATCTCTCATCCAGACGCAGGCAAAACTACGCTTACGGAAAAACTGCTGTTGTTCGGCGGAGCAATCCAACTCGCCGGCGAAGTGCGCGCAAAGCAGAACCGCCGGCAAACGCGATCGGACTGGATGGGAATCGAACGAGATCGCGGCATCTCGGTCGTGACCTCGGTAATGACATTCGAATATGGGAATTGCGTTTTCAATCTCCTCGACACGCCGGGCCACGAGGACTTTTCTGAGGATACCTACCGCACGCTCACAGCCGTCGACGCGGCAGTGATGGTTATCGACGCCGCGAAGGGCATAGAGGCGCGGACACGCAAACTATTCGAGGTGTGTCGTCTCAGAGACATCCCTATCGTCACTTTCATCAACAAGCTCGATCGCGAAGCCCGCGATCCGTTCGAGACACTTGACGAAATCGAAAAGACTCTGGCTCTCGACACGACGCCGATGACCTGGCCGATCGGTTCCGGACGCGCGTTCTGCGGCACCTATGATCTTCGCGACAATGTCGTGCGCAAACTCGACTCGGCGGCTGACGCCGAACCCATGAAAGTCACAGGCCCAGACGATCGCCAGATCGTCGCGCTTGCGGGAGAAACGCTCGCCGGGCAGGTCGCCGGCGAGATCGAACTCGCGATCGGCGCATCGAAACCGTTCGATCGAAAGGCGTTTCTCGAAGGTCATTTGACGCCGGTCTTTTTTGGTTCGGCGCTGCGCAACTTTGGAGTGCGCGACCTCATCGACGCAATGGCGGAGCTAGCCCCCGCTCCGCGCGGCGTCGATACTGCGAGCCGCCATGTCGACCCGCGCGAGCAGAAGATGACGGGCTTTGTATTCAAGATCCAGGCGAACATGGATCCGAACCACCGCGACCGCATCGCCTTTTTGCGGGTGACTTCGGGCAAGCTGACGCGCGGAATGAAGGCGAAGATCATCCGTACGGGCAAGAATATGGCGCTCAACGCGCCGCAGTTTTTCTTCGCCCAGGATCGCACGATCGCAGATGAGGCCTTCGCGGGCGACGTTGTCGGCATCCCCAATCATGGCGTGCTGCGCATTGGCGATACCCTCACCGAGGGCGAAGATCTCATCTTTCGCGGCGTCCCGAGTTTCGCCCCAGAAATCCTGCGTCGTGTACGCATCGGCGACGCCATGAAAGCAAAGAAGCTGCGGGAAGCGCTGCAGCAAATGGCTGAAGAGGGCGTCGTCCAGTTGTTCGTGCCTGCCGACGGCTCGGGGCTGATCGTGGGCGTTGTCGGCGCCCTGCAACTCGACGTCCTCGCCGAACGACTGAAGGCCGAGTATGGCCTCGACGCGACCTTCGAGCCGAGCCGTTTCGAAATCTGTCGGTGGGTCCAGGCGAAGGATAAGGCCGAACTTGACCGGTTTGTGAAGGCATATCCGAGTTCACTCGCCGCTGATCTGGACGGCGCGCCGGTATTCATGGCCACGTCGGCCTTCAACCTTCGGTATGAGCAGGAACGTTGGCTCGACATTGAATTTTCCGACGTGAAGGACTATCAGGCGGGGACGCCGCAATAAGTCTCGGGTTTTGGTGCTTTCAGGCGTACGGCGGGGAAGCTTGTTTATGACGAAAATCCTTCCGGTTATCATGTGTGGCGGATCCGGCACACGGGTTTGGCCGGAGTCGCGAGATACATTGCCCAAGCAGTTCATTCCGCTGGTCAGCGAGCGCTCGACCTTTCAGACGCTGGTTGAGATGTTGCGGGATCCGGCCTTCGAAGAGCCAATTGTGCTCACGAACGTCGATTATCGTTTCCTGGTTCTGGATCAACTGCGTGCGATTGGCGCAGAAGCGCATATCGTGCTCGAGCCAATGCGCCGGGATTCTGGACCCGCCGTCGCTGTCGCCGCCGAAATTGCGGCCAGCCGCAGTCCGGATACTGTCGTGATCGTATTCGCAGCCGATCACGTCGTCCAGAATCGGGCAAAGCTTGTCGAAATTTGCAAGGACGCCGCGCAGGCTGCCGCACAAGGCTCGATCGTCACGCTTGGCATCAAGCCGACCTCGCCAGCGACGGGCTACGGATACATCCGCGCCGAGGGAGCGATTGCGCCGGGCTCGGACATCCGCCGCGTACAAGAGTTCAAGGAAAAGCCAGACGCGGCGACAGCCGAGAAATATGTGGCGTCTGGCTATTATTGGAACTGCGGTTATTTCGTTTTCAGAGCCGACGTGATGCAGGGCGAGCTCGCGCGCTTTGAACCGGAAATGCTCGAGGCGGCGCGCGGTGCGGTCGAGGGCGCGAAGAAGGACTTCTCGTTCCTTGTGCTCGATGGAGATGCTTTCGCGCGCGCTCCCAAAAAATCGATCGACTACGCCGTAATCGAACGATCCGACAAGCTGGCTCTGGCGCCCGCCGATATTGGCTGGTCGGATGTCGGCGCCTGGGATGCGGTGTGGGAGCTCTCCGAACGCGACGAGGCCGGCAATTCCATTCGCGGGCACGGCGTCGTGCTCGACGGCAAGAACGTCCACGTGCGCTCGGAAGAACACTTGACCGCAGTCGTTGGAGTCGACGACGTGATCGTAGTTACGACGCAGGACGCGGTGCTCGTGGTCAGCCGTTCGCAGAGCCACAAGGTCAAGCAGCTCGTCGATCAATTGAAAGCGAGCGATCGTCGCGAGGCCTCCGAGCACAAACGCATTTTCCGCCCCTGGGGTTACTATCAGTCGATTGATTCAGGCGCCCGGCATCAGGTCAAACGTATTGTGGTCAAGCCCGGCGACCGGTTGTCCCTGCAAAAGCACTTTCATCGCGCTGAGCACTGGATCGTTGTGAAGGGCACAGCGGAGGTCGACCGCGACGGCGAACGCCATCTCGTGCATGAAAACGAATCCATCTACCTTCCGATAGGCTGCATCCATCGCCTCGGCAATCCCGGCAAGATCGATCTCGAGTTGATCGAGGTGCAGACCGGTTCGTATCTGGGTGAGGACGACATCGTCCGCATCGAAGACGTGTACAATCGCGGTTGAGCGCTACGAGGATCACACGCTTCTGTTTCCCTGACCTTCGTACGCTCCTCGCGAAGGCGTCACCTTCGCGCGCTGGCGACCGGCTCGCAGGTCTGGCCGCGCGAAGCGCAGCAGAACGAGTCGCTGCGCGATTGGCGCTCGCCGACGTGCCTTTGAAGCGCTTTCTGGCGGAAGAAATCGTCCCGGCGGACAATTGCGAGATTTCACGCCTGATTTTCGAAAGCCATGACGTCCAGGCCTTTTCGCAAGTTTCGCACATGACGGTCGGCCAGTTCCGGGACTGGCTATTGTCGGAGGATGCAACGCGTGAAGCGCTTTCTTCGGTCGCTGCGGGCATTACGCCGGAGATGGCGGCCGCTGTCTCAAAACTCATGCGCAACCAGGACCTCGTCCTGGCAGCGCGAAAAATCGCCAATGTTACAAGATTCAGAAGCACGATCGGCTTGCCGGGCCGCCTCTCGGTCAGGCTGCAGCCTAATCATCCGACCGACGACGTACGCGGTATTGCGGCGAGTGTGATCGACGGATTGCTGCATGGCGCGGGCGACGCCGTCATCGGCGTAAATCCGGCGACTGACAGCTTGGCGCAAACCAGCCTCCTGCTCAGTCGTCTCGACGAAATGCGTCATCGCTTCGAAATTCCGACACAGACCTGCGTTTTGGCGCATCTGACGACGACCATGCAAGCGATGAACAGGGGTGCCCCGGTCGATCTCGTATTCCAATCGATTGCCGGATCTCAAGCAGCAAACGATTCCTTTGGCGTTTCGATCGCATTGCTCGACGAAGCGCACGCGGCTGCGCAAGCGCTGAACCGAGGAACCATCGGTCGAAATTGCATGTATTTCGAGACCGGACAAGGCAGCGCCCTTTCCGCCAACGCGCACCATGACGTGGACCAGCAGACAATGGAGACGCGCGCTTACGCTCTGGCGCGACGCTACCAGCCACTGCTGGTCAACTCCGTGGTTGGCTTTATCGGTCCCGAATATCTTTACGACGGCAAGGAAATCACGCGCGCCGGTCTTGAAGACCATTTCTGTGGCAAGCTCTTGGGGCTGCCGATGGGCGTCGACGTCTGTTACACCAATCATGCCGAAGCAGACCAGGACGACATGGACGGTCTGTTGACGCTGCTAGGCGTCGCCGGCTGCACATATGTTATGGGCGTTCCAGGCGCAGACGACATAATGCTCAATTACCAATCCACTTCCTTTCACGATGCACTCTATGTGCGAGAGGTTCTCGGCTTGCGGCCCGCTCCCGAATTCGAGGCCTGGTTGCTGCGCATGGGCATAACCGATGAAACGGGCAATATCATTACCGGGTGCTCTGGCAGTGCGACCGAACTGTTGGCGTACGGAGGGAGCGTGGATGGCTTATGAGCCGTTGGATCGCCTACGAAACTTTACCACTGCGCGGATAGGCCTCGGTCGCGTCGGCGTCTCATTGCCTACTACGCGCGTTATCGAATTCCAGGCAGCGCATGCCGAGGCCCGCGATGCAATTCAGGAACCATTCGAGCCAGAATTTCTGATTACGGAGCTTCGCGAATTCTCGCCGATCAGGGTCACAAGCAAGGCGGTCGATCGACGCGCTTATATCGAACGACCGGACGAAGGACGTCGACTTGATAGCGCGTCGCGCCAATCATTGACGGGGCGCTTCGACTGCACGCTGATTCTTGCTGACGGACTATCTGCGCGCGCCGCCCGGGCGCATGGAGCAGCGCTCGTGCGCGCGATTCGCTCGGAAACAAGCGATTGGAATTGGGCGCCTCTCGTCATCGCGGAACGATCCCGCGTTGCGCTTGGCGATGAAATTGCGTCGGCATTTGGGTCGGAACTTGTCGTCATATTGATCGGCGAACGCCCTGGTCTATCGTCGCCCGATAGCCTCGGCGCATATATCACATTCGCCCCCGCGCCAGGCGCCACGACAGACGCGAACCGCAATTGCGTGTCGAATATCAGGCCGGCGGGGCTTCCAATCGAAGTCGGCGCGCGAAAAGTCGTATCGATCGCGCGTCTCGCACGCGTTCGAGGACTTACCGGAATTTCAATCAAGGAAGATGAGGCTCTGGCGCTCCATGGCGGAAAGCTGCAGCCTATCGCAGCGAAGGACGATTGACATGCAACGCCAAGCAACTATCGGAATCGTAACAGCGTCCGATCGCGCGAGTGCAGGCGTCTACGAAGACATTTCTGGTCCCGCGATCGGAGCATATTTCGAACGAGTTTTGACAACGCCGTTTCGGATCGAACGTCGGATCATTCCCGATGGCTTCGAAAGTGTACGAGACACGATTATCGCGCTCGTCGACGAGACAGGCTGCGATCTCGTGCTCACGACTGGCGGCACTGGTCCCTCGCCGCGCGACTTGACGCCTGAGGCGACTCTCGCCGCCTGCTCGCGAGAATATCCGGGGTTTGGCGAAAAAATGCGTATGGCGTCGCTTGCGCAGACGCCGACTGCCATCCTCTCGCGACAACTCGCAGCGCAGCGTGGAAAATGCCTGGTCGTCAACCTGCCAGGCAGTCCGCGATCGATCGATCTATGTCTCGACGCCATTATGGCCGCCGTGCCCTATTGTCTGGAACTGATGGGCGCTGCGTGGATCGACACCGATCCCCGGTACATACAAGCGTTCCGCCCCAAAAAGTGATCATTCCATCGCCATTGCGATTTCGCCCGGCTGCGCCTGCGCCCTGCGCAGAAAGATAACGAGCGGCATGGCTGCAAGCGCGAGAATCGCCATCAATCTGTAATCGTCGATATATGCAACGATTGTGGCCTGGCGGGTGATCTCTGCATTCAGCATCGCACGACCGCTTAATGTGCCAAGATTCCAATATATCCGCGCAGCCGGCGTGTGCAGTCCATGATTTAGAGCGTTCGCATAGGGGGCAAGATTTGCATGCATCACCTGGATATTGCGCTCCAGCATGAACATCACCACCGATACCCCGATGCTGGACCCGAGATTGCGCAAGAGACTGAAAATCGAAGTGCCCTGGGTACGCAAGTGTGACGGCAAAGATGCAAAGGTCACGGTCGACAACGGAGTGAAGAGAAAACCCAAACCCGCGCCTTGGATGATTCCATTGACGAGGAGCACGCTCATTGCGACATCGGGCGTGAATGTCGTCATTTCCCGAAGCGAATAGGCTGTGCAGGCCAATCCGACGAGAAGGAAGAGGCGCGGATCTGTGCGATTGATGATCCGACCCACGATCATCATGGAAGCCATCGTTCCGACGCCCCGCGGCCCAAGCACGAGGCCCGCGGTCAGTACCGGGTAGTTCATGAGTTCTTGCAGATATGGCGTGAGAAGGGCGACGCTCGCGAGCAAAATGACGCCGACAACGAAAATAAGTGCGACGCCGACTCTAAAATTATTGTCAGCGAACAGACGAGGATCGATAAATGGATTCTCCGCCGTCGCCGAATGAACGATGAAGAGATAGAAAGCCAGCGCTGCAAGGGTCGCTTCGATGATGATCTCGTTTGAAGAAAACCAATCGACCAATTGGCCGCGGTCGAGCATCATTTGGAGCGCGCCGACAGAAATACTGAGAGTCAAAAACCCCATCCAGTCGAAACGCATCTGCTGCGTCTTGCTCTCGGTCAAGACGGCGATAAGACCGAATACGACAGCGACGCCGATCGGCACATTGATGTAGAAGACCCATCGCCAGTTGTAATATTCGGTGAGATAGCCGCCGAGCATCGGACCGAGAATCGGGCCGACCATGACGCCCACGCCCCACATGGCCATAGCCGAACCGTGCTTCTCGCGCGGATAGGAATCGAGCAAGATTGCCTGCGACATCGGCACGAGCGGCGCGCCGAACACGCCTTGCAACAGGCGAAACAGCACCATCTGATTGAGAGTCTGCGCCGCGCCACAAAGGCCTGATGCAAGTGTGAAACCCGCGACTGCCGTCATTAGCAGCTTTTTGCGGCCGAACCGCGCGGTGAAATAGCCCGACACCGGCATCATGATCGCCGCGGACACGATATAGGAAGTAAGAACCCAGGTGATTTGATCCTGGGTCGCAGAGAGCGACCCTTGCATATAGGGCAGCGCGACATTGGCGATCGTCGAATCGAGCGCCTGCATGATGGTCGCCGCCATCACGCAGAGCGTGAGGAGGCCGCGATGCGGGACGTCTATGGTCTCCGCGGACATGTCACTAGAGTCCGATCATCCGTGCGAGATCGCGCGGCAGCGTCGCCAGGGAACGCTTCACGCCGGTATCGATCGAGGCGTAGACGCTCATACCCGCACGCATTTGTGGCGCATCCGCTGGGTGATCGACAGCAAGACGAACGGTCAAGCGTTGCACAACCTTGACCCAATTGCCCGATGTGTTCTGTGCAGGAAGAACAGAAAATTCCGATGCCGCCGCGGGCACAATCGAGGCGACATGCGCCTGCCAGCTCTTTCCGGAATAGGCGTCGACCGCGACTGTCGCCGGATCGCCCATCTTTACGTTCGCAAGATCTGTCTCTTTCAAATTGGCTTCGACCCACATGTTCTCACGTGAGACGAGATTGAAGGCGACCTGAGACGCCGGCAAGTAATTGCCGGGCTGCAACTGTGCGACGTTCGTGACAACGCCCGCGATCGACGCGTAGACCCGCGTATGTTCGAGGTCGCGCGCAGCCTTGTCGACGGCGGCCTTCGCCGCGAGATATTGCGGGTTCTGCTCGACAGGGTCGTCTGGCTTGCCGCCGAGCTGCGCGAGCAGGGCGTCTGCCTGCTTCTGCGCCGCGATCAGTCGCGACTGCGCGCCGATGTAGTCGCGCTTGGCCTGATCGAGCGCAGCTTGGGCCGCGACGCCACGAGCGGCGAGGTCTGCTTGCCGCTGGTTCGTAACCTTGTAATAGTCGAGATCGGCTTTTGCCTGCTCGGCTTGCGCACGCGCGGCATTGTAGTTGGCTTTGATCGCGGTTAGCTGATTGGCTACAATGCCGAGCTGCGCCTTCGCGCCATCGAGCGCGATCCGGTACGGCTGGTCGTCGAGCACAAAGAGCAGATCGCCTTTTTTGACGATCTGGCCTTCCTTCACGTTCACACTCGTAACGATGCCCGACACATCGTCTGCGACATTCACGATATCCGCCTTTACGTAGGCGTCGTCCGTCGTCGCGTAACGGCCGCCGGACAGATACATCCACAAGCCGCCGACAACGACAACGAACGGCCCGAGCAGAAGCAGCGCGCCACGCAGGCTGCGTTTCTTTTCTGTCCTGACGCTCGTTCGATCATCGATCGGCGCGCGCGGCGCGGCGTCGCGCGGGATGTCGCGGGTCGGCGCTTCCGAGGTGACCGGCGTCAGCGTGGGCCGTTGGGGCTCGATGTCGAGCTGGCGTGCGGGCTCAGCCATGACTCGCCCTCCGGACGGCCTGAGCATCGTCGAGCGGCTTCTCGCACGCGACGATCAAATTGGATTTCATCGCGGACAAGACGCGGGTAAGAACTGCGCGATCGTCCTCACTCACGCCGTCCAGTGCTTCCGCGCGCGTTGCGTCGCCGATCACCGACATATGTTCTAAAAGGTCATGCGCTTTGGGCTCGAGGTAGAGCTGCCAGATACGTCGGTCGCTCTTGTGGCGACGACGCTGGAGAAGACCTGCCGCCTCTAGCCGGTCAATGATGCGTCCGAGCGTGATGGGCTCGAGCTCCAGTATGTCGGCGAGCGCGCTCTGCTGAATGCCTTCATTGCGTGCGAGATAGGCGAGGGCCTGCCATTGAGCGCGCGTCAGCCCGAAACCGCGCGCGCGCTGTTCGAACCGCTTTCTCAGCAGGCGGGACGTGTCGCTAAGGAGAAATCCGAGGGTCTGCTGATAGGGACGGGGTGGCATTGAAAACCCAAAGCTAAGCCAGCGTTCTATAGGCTAGCATGATATATGTGTGCTTATTATCTCGCCATTATGCATCTTCAGTCAAGATCGAAGCGGCAGCGGGGCTCCGGAATTTTTGCATTGCAGCATCGCGCCGGACGCGAGGATCAGAACGGAATTGGCGTTGATTTGAATCAATTCAGAGAAGCTTCAGTTGCGAGATGACCCTGCGAGGCAATCCGAAACGATATGACCACACAAGGGAACATCCGGCATTCGCGCGGCCTTCGCCTGAACGAGCTGTCGCAAACCGCCGAGCAGTTGCTGGCCCGCGGCGTCGTCGACGCCGCCTTGTTTTGCCGCGATTGCGCACGAATCTTTTGCATCGAGCTTCGCGCCATCGTCGCCCCCGCTGGGACGGCCTATCGTGACCTTGCCGCGGCTGCGGCATGCGCGTGTACGGCCTGCGGATCGAAAGATCTGGTGATGTTGCCGCCGGGGCTGGACGAGCATCTCGACAAGGGATCCGGCCGGCCGCAAGGCTGACGAAGCCTCTGCTTTCCGTTATGCCTGCCGCAAAGCAGGAGGAAAACGGTATGCAGTATCGCAAGCTCGGTCGCTCCGGAATCGACGTGTCGGTTCTCTGCCTCGGGACAATGATGTTCGGTGGCGCGACCGACGAGCCCACATCCGCACGGATCATTGCGCGAGCTAGGGATGCTGGGGTCAATTTCATCGACACGGCGGACCAGTACAACGACGGGCGTTCGGAGGAAGTGACGGGCCGCGCGCTCAAGGCCGACCGCAACGACTGGGTGCTCGCGACCAAAGTGTGCAATCCCATGGGCAAGGGCCGCAACCAGCGCGGCCTGTCGCGCACCTGGGTGATGCAGGCCTGCGAAAATTCGCTTCGGCGCCTCGGATGCGATCACATCGACATCTACTACATGCACAAGGAAGACCATTCGACGCCGCTCGAGGAGACGGTCATGGCGATGGGCGATCTCGTGCGCGCCGGCAAGATCCGCCATTTCGGCGTCTCCAACCATCGCGCCTGGCGGATCGCCGAAATCGTCGCGATCTGCGACCGGCTCGGCATCGGGCGGCCTGTCGTCAACCAGCCCTATTACAATGCCATGAACCGCATGCCCGAGGTCGAGCAATTGCCGGCCTGCAACAATTACGGCGTCGGCGTCGTGCCCTACTCGCCGATGGCGCGCGGCGTCCTCTCCGGCAAGTACGACCCTGACGCGCCGCCGCCCGCCGACACGCGCGCGGGCCGCAACGATCCGCGCATGATGCAGACCGAATGGCGTCCGGAATCGCTGCGCATGGCCAAGGAGATTCGCGCCCATGCCGAAGCGCGCGGCATGACGGCCGGACAATTCGCGACGCTCTGGGTCCTCAACAACTCCTACGTCACCTCCGCCATCGCCGGCCCGCGCACGGAGGAGCAATGGGCCGACTATCTCGGAATCGTCGGCAAATCGTTCACCGCCGACGACGAAGCCCTGATCGACCGGCTCGTGGCGACCGGACATTCCTCGACGCCCGGCTACAACGACCCCGCCTACCCGATCGAAGGACGGCCGGTTCGAACCGCGGCCGCTTGACGGCGATCGCGTCTCACGCCGTCGCCAGCACGCCGCCTTTCGGCTTCTGCGTCATGAGGACGCCGATCGCGCAGGCGATCGCCGCGACCGCCCAGAGCGATCCGAAGGCGGTGCAGGCGAGCGCGAGCGCCCAGAACAGCGACAGCAGATGTTCGATCATCGCTACGATCTTCGACTGGCTGTGACGCCTGAACAGATCGCCGCGCCGCGACGGCACGGGATGCCAGAGATTGAGCAACGCCGTACTCGTCGCCGCTGCGATCACGTAGAACAGCGTGATGGCGCCCGCCCGCCATGACGACAGAAACACGAACGCCATGGGCGCGCCGAGCAGCGCGAGAAGCGGCATGGCGATCGCTTCGAGCTTGCGTCGCTCCACCTCGCCGCGCGTGACGGGCGCGGTCGCCAGAAATTCCGGCGCGTCTTCGCTCGAGATCGTCAGCCAGGCGAGCGAGGCCGAAATGTTCGAGGCGACCGCGACCAGCGCCGGCGCGATGGCGAGCGCTGCGGACCCGTTCGGGCCCATCGCGCGCCACAGCACGACCGAGATCGGCATCGTGTAGACGATCTGCAGGAAAATCTGCGACACGAGTTGCGGATCGCGCGTCAGAAGCCGCCATTCCTTCAGCCGCAACGCGCGCCCGACGCCGCCGCGGAAACGCGCGGGGCGGCCCTGCCTGTCTGCGGCGCCCGCCGCCTCCGCGCCGATGGTCGCGACGACGCCGGAAGCGAACGTGCCGGAGAGCGTCGCCGCCGCAAGCGCAAAGACCGTGACCGCGATCGCCGTCCACGCCAGCAATGCGCGGGGATCGCCGGTCGCCGCGCGCACCGGCGCCCACAGAATTCCGTCGACGTCGAGCAGACCCGTAAGGCGCGCGCCCTGCACGGCCTGCTGCAAGCGCTCGCGGAACGCCGCCGGCGCGATGTTGACGGCCTGCAGGCCGATCGCGAAGGCCGCGCCGATTGCGGTCGCGAAAATATTCGCGACCGTGCGCGTGCGGCGCGGGCCGCAGATGCGGAACAGGGCGAGCGTGAGAAAGAGGCCGATCCCCGTGCCGAACAGCCCGGCCGCCAGCAGGGTCGGATAGATCGCAAGCCAGCGCCAGTCGAGCACGAGCGCCATCATGTCCGCGATCGGCAGAATGAAGATCGCGACCGAGATGATCGATTCCATCGCGATTGCGATCGCGCGCGCGAAAAACACCGGCCGCGGCGACATGGGCGAGGCGAGAATGATGTCGAGGTCGCCGCGCGAATAGAGCGCGCGCGTGGCGTTGGTCAGCGCCTGCGACACGATCCACGGCAGGATGAACAGCATGCCCGTGGCGACCGTCGGATAAAGCGAACGCACATCGCCGCGGTAATGATCGGCCGCCATGCGGGCCGCGCCGAAGGCGAGCGCATGGAAGAAGGCGAGCGCGACGCCGAGGATCGCGAAAACGCGGCCGGCGCCCGCCGACTTTCCGAAGAAGGCGCGCACGCGCCTGAGCGCGAGCCGGCCATCGTGCGCGGCGAACCAGAGAAAGCTCGCGGGAGCCGCGAATTGAAGCATCACGCGGCCCTGCCTTCGACCGCATCGCTTTCGCGCGTGAGATGCAGGAACACGTCCTCGAGGCTGCGGCCCTCGCCGCCCGCCTGCGCCTGCAATTGGCTCATCGTGCCTTCCGCGACGAGGCGTCCGCGCTGGATGATGCCGATCCGGTCGGCGAGCCGTTCGGCGACTTCGAGGATGTGCGTCGTGAGGATCACCGAACATCCCGCGCGCGTGCGTTCGCGCAGGAGATCCTTCACCTGGCGCGCGGCCTGCGCGTCGAGGCCGGTTAGCGGTTCGTCGAGCATCAACAATTGCGGATCGTGGATGAGCGCGCCGGCGAGCGCAACTTTCTGCTTCATGCCGCGTGAGAAGCCTTCGCAGCGCTGGCGGGCATTGTCGGCGAGGCCGAGCGTCGCGAGCAATTCCTCCGCGCGCTTTTCCGCGGTTGCGGTCGGCACCGACCAGAGGCCGGCGACGAATTCCAGATATTCGAGCGGCGTCAGCTTGTCGTAGAGCATGGGCTCGTCCGGCAGCCAGGCGGTGATGCGCTTGGCCTCGACCGCGGCCTTCCGCGCATCGACGCCGAAAATGGAGATCTCGCCCGCGTCCGGGGGCAGCAGCCCCGCCACCATGCGCAGCGTCGTCGTCTTGCCGGCGCCGTTCGGGCCGAGCAGCGCATAGAATTCGCCGCGCGCGATTTCGAGATCGAGCCGGTCGACCGCGGGTTTGCCGAAGGATTTGCAGAGCCCGCGCAGGCTGAGCGCGGGACGAGCGTCTTGAACCATCGAAACCTCGGGGTCGCTGAACGCCGCCGAGGATAGAGGGCGCCGCTTGCGGCCGGGTTAATCGCCGCGCAGCCCCGGCCTGCCGGCACGTTTCAGGCCTGCTTCCAGTTCGGCCATCGCGGCGGCGCGCCCTTCCGGCGTCGCGGCGAGGTCAGCGGCTGCGCCGCAGAGACGGCGCAGCGGCGGAAGAATGTCGCGCTGCATCCACGGCAATTTGCGCCAGCCGCATTCGGCGAAGGGCGAAGCGCAAATCCTCTCGCGCCGGCATTTGCCGATGCCGCAGTGCCGCCAGGCCTGCATCGCCTCCATCAGGCGGCGCAGCGCGACGCGCGCTTCCGGCGCCTCGGGCCGGTTGGGATCTCCGAGGCATTTCATGCGGCGCAGCCGCTCGGCCATCGGCATCTCGTCTTCGAACCGGTCGCGCGTCCAGTTCCAGTCCCACATGTCGTCGCCGTCCATTCCAATTTCCTCGTATTGACGCACCACGGGGTTCGGGAAGCCATGCGCCATGGGCTCCCGGATTGAGGATTTGCATGCGTTTTCGTTCCCGCGTTTTTCACGCGGGTCGGGCGAACCAGAGGGTCGGGACCGGCGCCGCCGGTCTTGATAATTTTTCAGTGCCGGCGACGTCGGTCCCGACGCGGCGATTTCCATGTGCCTCGCGTTCCGCTCTTCCACGGGGTTTCGCGAAGTCCGAAACCCCATCCCCAGCGGCGATCGCAGACCGGTCGTAGTGCCGGACGGGCGGATAACTCATGATCTGCGCGTAACTGTTCCGCAGAAGTCTGCAACTTCTGCGCGTTACGCGTTTTTGCGATCAACTGAACGAAAAAGTCTTGCTGACTTCTCCGCGTCGGCCGCTGACCATGTTTGCGAGGCCCTCCCGGGCGCGCCGGCTCGGTTTGCCGTCGCGCGCAGGCGCCGCTCCCCGCCCACACATCGAGACCGCTCCGGATGCATCCTCCGGCGGACGGGGATCGGGCTAATATGCAGGAAATAGGAAAATTGTCAAGATGCGGTTCGCCAAGTTCGCCCGGCGCCTCGAGCGTCCGATAACCGGTCCGGGGCGAACGCGAAGGACCGACCGGAGGCGGACTCCGCTCCCGCCGTCATGGCCGGGCCTGTCCCGGCCATGACAGCGGAACGATTGCAGATCGTCTCGCCGCCTATGGACTGTCATGCCCGCGAAAGCGGGCATCCAGTTCCCCGAGCGCGGCAGGACATGGGAACTGGATTCCCGCTTTCGCGGGAACGACACGGCGCGATTGCGGCCGAGATCATACGCCGTTTCAGACGGCGCGTCGTGGATGGCCGGGACAAGCCCGGCCATGACGCTGCTTTTTTCGCGTGTCGTCGAACGTCCGCTCCCCGCCCATCTTTCCCGCTGCAAACGGCCGCGGCCGAGCCGGTCCAATGTCGGGTTTTGGCCCGCAATCGTTCCGCGTGGATGGCCGGGACAAGCCCGGCCATGACGGCGGGAGCGGAGTCCGCCTCCGGTCGAATGTCCGCGTTGACGTTTGCTCCGGAAGCGGACGCAGCCGGCGGGGGCGCTGATTGCAACGACGACCGGGTCGCCCTCTACAACGTCTTGTGCGAACCGTCGCAAAGCGGCGCGTTCTTGGTGTGTTTGCAGGCGCAGAGATAGGCGGACTTCGTCTCGGGCGCGGTCCAGGCCATCGGCGCGAATTCCGAGCCCTTGTGCGAGCCGTCGCACAGCGGCTGTTTCGAGGATTTGCCGCACGTGCACCAATAGTAGGTCTTGCCGGCTTCCACCTCGATCGGGATCGGCGTTTTTTGGGCGATGACAGGGTCGGCCATGGTGTCCTCAGCGATTCGAAACCCGTGCGGGCGAGGTTTCAGCTAAGCGCGACAAGGTCGAGCTTGTCCATTGCAAGTTTGCAAGACGGTCTGGGCCGGCTTTTATTTCACGAGCGCGGGCGCGGAGCCCTGCGCGATATTGCCGTTCGAGCCGCAGGTCGCGGTGATCGTGAAATGAATGTCCTGTTGCGACCAGGTGCCGGGCAAGGGATTCGCCCACGGCGTGTCTTCCCAATCGTGCTTCGTCGACGCGCTGCAGTCGAACAGGCTGAAGAAGTTCGGCTTCACGTTATCCGGCAGCTCCACACCATTCACGAAAAGATTGTGCGCACTCGTCGCATCGTCGGTCGAATAATAAACGGGGACGGCGGATTTCGACACCGTATATGTCGTGGTCGTCGTCACGTATTTCTGCTTCTTGCTGTTCCATGTCGTCGACGTCGATGTCCAGGTCGAGCCGACCGCCATGCACGTAAAGGGATTCCAGTAGGACGAGTTGCTGGCGTAATCCGAATGCTGCGGCCCGAAGCCCGGCCCGCAGCCGTCGCTGTAAACGGTCATTACGAGATAAGCCTTGTCGTAGGTCGAACCGAGCGACACCGGCGTGTCGACCGCCCCCGACGTCATGCTTCCGCCCGGCCCGGTCGAGAATTGCGCGGTCGAAGTTCCCGTGCCGCCGTTGTTCAGGTTCGTCGGCTGATAGGTATAGCTCGCGATCAGCGCATCGCTCGCTGCGCCGGGCTGGTGCGTATAGAGGTCGACCTGCTTCCAGTACCAGCCGGTCGCGCCGGTCAGCGTGAAAGTCACGTTGGTGGGCGACTGAACTGATTTTGCCGCGAGTTTTGCGGTGGCCTGCGCGGACAGCGTCATGGTTTTCGTCCCGATGATCCCGAGCGCCGTCGTCGGCATGGCGACCTTCGCCGCCGCCGTAACGCTGCCGTCGGCGTTGAGGGTCGGCGACTGCGTCCATGAGGCGGTCAATCCGCTTCCCGCGAGATTGGCGGCGAGAATCGCCGTTGCGCTCGCGACGCGATTGGCGGCGGGCGCCTGGATCGCGGCGAGCACGGCCGAATCGACGGCGCTCTGAAGCCGCTCGCGTCCGCCGACCATTCGTCCGTAGTCGATCGATGCGCCGACGGTCATGGCGACCGCCGTCATCGACAGGGCGAAATAGATAGCGACCGCTCCGGATTCCTGGGACCGGAATTTACCTATCGTCAACGACAGGCGTCCACGCAGCGCGTTCACAATCGTCATCGAAAGCTCCCGTTGCAGAGCCAAATCCTTGGCGCGACAGGGAAGCTATCGAATAGCCGATTAGCCGAGTCCTATTTCGATCCAGCCAATTTTATGCATTGTCAATTTTTTGTTCAGGTTACGGAAGCGTTGCCGCAACGTCGCCGTTAATCAAGCCGCGACGCCGCCGCCCTCCGTGCGCAACCAGGCCTCGCCGCACGCCTTGGCGAGCTCTCGCACGCGAAGGATGTAGCTCTGGCGCTCGGTGACCGAAATCACGCCGCGCGCGTCCAGCAGATTGAACGTATGGCTCGCCTTGATGCACTGGTCGTAGGCCGGCAACACCATGTCGTGACGCGCGCCCTTGTCGCCAGCGGCCAGCAGCGCGCGGCATTCGGTCTCGGCGTCCTTGAAATGACGGAACAGCCGGTCGGTGTCGGCAAATTCGAAATTGTGACGCGAATATTCCTGCTCCGCCTGCAGGAACACATCGCCGTAGCTCACGCGCTCGGCGCCGTCGCGGCCGTTGAAGTTCAGATCGTAGATCGACTCCACGCCCTGAAGGTACATGGCGAGCCGCTCGAGCCCGTAGGTGAGTTCGCCGGACACGGGCGCGCATTCGAAACCCGCGACCTGCTGAAAGTAGGTGAATTGCGAAACTTCCATGCCGTCGCACCAGCATTCCCACCCGAGCCCCCAGGCGCCGAGCGTCGGGCTCTCCCAATCATCCTCGACGAACCGGATGTCGTGCAGCAGGGGATCGATGCCGATGGCGGCGAGCGATTTCAGATAGAGGCCCTGCAGGTCGGGCGGCGACGGCTTGAGGATCGTCTGAAACTGGTAATAGTGCTGCAGGCGGTTGGGGTTCTCGCCGTAGCGGCCGTCCTTGGGACGGCGCGAGGGCTGGACATAGGCCGCCTTCCAGGGCTTCGGTCCGAGCGAGCGCAGGGTCGTCGCCGGGTGGAACGTGCCCGCGCCGACCTCCATGTCGTAAGGCTGGAGAATCACGCAGCCCTGCTCCGCCCAGAAATTCTGAAGCGTGAGTATGAGCCCCTGAAAGCTCTTGCGCGGATCGCTGAAGGAGTTTGCGGTCATTTTGGTCCCGATTTTCGCGCGCGGAACCTAGGAGGCGGCCTCATTCGGGTCAATGCGGGGCGAGTTCGATTCCGGCTTCGCCGCGATGGATCGCATCCGCCGTCGGCGTGAAGCGTCCGTCTGTTTCATGCAGAACGAGCGGCGGCAGAAGCGCGAGCGGCGCCCGCGACCCCTTGCGGCCGGACACGAGAATGCGGATCGCCGGCGCGCCGCGCCTGGCGTGAACCGGCAGCAGCCTCAGGGCGCCGAGGCGACCCTGGGCGGCGTCGAAAATGGCCGGCAATGCGTCGGCCCGGTGAATCATCAGAAAAAGGCCGCCCGGCGCCAGCAGAGCGGTCGAAGCCTTCATCCATGCCTCGAGCCCGCCGGCGGCGACGTGGGCGCGCGCCTTTCGGGGGTCCGGCGAGATTCGGACGGCGCCCGGGGCATGGAACGGCGGATTGGTCAGAACGATGTCGAAACCGCCGTCGGCAAGGCCGCCGGTCCGGCGCGCGCGCGGCTGCAACGCGTCCGCGCAAACAGCCCGCGCCCTGCCGCCGAGGCCGTTTTCCTCGATATTCCTCGCGCAGAGTTCCGCGACGGCCGGATCGATCTCGATAGACGTCATGGTCAGCGCGGGCGAACGGACGAGGGCGACCAGCCCCGCCGCGCCGACGCCGGCGCCGACATCGGCCGCATTGCCGGCCGACGGCGCGCAAGCGCCGAGCAGAACCGCGTCCGTGCCGGCGCGATGGCCGTCGGCGGGCTGAAACAATCGAAGCCGGCCGCCCAGAAACGCGGCCCGGTCCGCATCAGGCAGGGGAGAGTTCGTCGCCAAGGCCCGCCTCGCCAAGCGCCCGCCGCGCGCGCTCCAGATCCTCGCTGCGGACCATGATCCGGCGGCGGATGAAGCCGAGCGACCCCTCGAGCACGCTCATGTGCTGGTCTGCGACGAAAAATCCCACGTTCTCGTCCGCCAGTATGGCCTCGACAAAGGAAATCAGGACAGGATCGTTGGTGCGGAGCAGCTCGACCATAGATTCCGGGAGCGTGGCATGCGCCCCGGCGAGCGGCAAGAGCGCGGCCATAATTCCATTCGCCGGCGAACCGCGCTAAATAGCGCCGTTAAGAATTGCGTGAGGTTCCCTTGGGCGTTGTCATACCCCTCGAAGAGAAGACCAAGGCTGCGGGCGTCGAAAAGCTCGTGTCGCTCGTTGACGGCGATATGGGACGGGTCAATCAGACGATCCTGTCGCGCACCGGATCCGAGGTCGCCATGATCCCGGAAGTGGCCAACCACCTGATTTCTTCGGGCGGAAAGCGTCTGCGGCCCATGCTGACGCTGGCGACCGCTGCGCTGTGCAGCTATCGCGGCGACGGGCATATCAAGCTCGCGGCCGCCGTCGAGTTCATGCACACGGCGACGCTGTTGCACGACGACGTGGTCGACGAAAGCGATATGCGGCGCGGCAAGCTCGCCGCGCGCATGCTGTGGGGCAACGAGGCGAGCGTGCTCGTCGGCGACTTCCTGCTCGGGCAGGCCTTCAAGATGATGGTGGAGGTCGGCTCGCTCGCCGCGCTCGACATTCTCTCGTCGGCGGCGACCGTGATCGCGGAGGGCGAGGTGATGCAGCTCGCCGCCGCCAAAGACACGACGACGACCGAGGACGCCTATCTCGCCGTGATACGCGCCAAGACCGCCGCGCTGTTTGCCGCCGCATGCGAGGTGGGCCCGGTGCTGGCCAATCGATCCAAGGCCGACCAGGCCGCGTGCGAAAGCTATGGCGCCAATCTCGGCATCGCCTTCCAGCTCATCGACGATGCGCTCGACTACGGCGGCACGTCGGCCGCGCTCGGCAAGAACGTCGGCGACGATTTCCGCGAAGGCAAAATCACGCTGCCCGTCGTGCTGTCGTTCCGGCGCGGGTCGGAAAGCGAGCGCGACTTCTGGCGCCGCACGCTCGAGAAGGGCGAAATCAGGGACGGCGATCTCGAAACGGCGCTCGGAATCATGCGCAAGCACCGCGCGCTCGAAGACACGATCGAGCGCGCGCGCCACTACGGCGCGATGGCGCGCGACGCACTGGAGATTTTCGAGAATTCCGCCGCCAAATCGGCATTGCTCGAGACCGTCGACTTCTGCATTTCGCGCGCGCATTGAGGCTGCCGTGCGAATGGAGGCTGACAACTCCATCCTGCTGGCGATCGACTTTCAGACGCGTCTGACGCCGGCAATCGACAACGCCGACGCCGTCATCGCCAACGCGGCGCGTTTGCTGAAAGGCGCCGCGACGCTCGGCGCGCCGGCGCTTTTCACGGAACAATATCCGAAGGGGCTCGGCCATACGGTCGAGCCCCTGTCGCCCTTCGCAAACGACATATTCGTCAAGACCTCCTTCGATGCGACGCGCGCGCCGGGCTTTCTCGACCGGCTGCCGCCGGGGC
>JAGWTW010000181.1 GCA_028868735.1 Hyphomicrobiales bacterium
AAGGGCGAGATGGGCGGCGATTGCCTCAACGCCGGCTGCGTGCCGTCGAAAACGCTGATCGCATCAGCAGCGGTCGCGCACGCCATGCGCAACGCCGCAACGTATGGCGTGCATCCGACCGAGCCGCGCGTCGAGTGGACCGCGATCCGCAAACGCATCGCGCGCACGATCGAGGAGATCGCGCCCGTCGACTCGCAAGCCCGCTACCAGGCCATGGGCGTGCGCGTGATCCGCGCCGCCGCGCGCTTCGTCGACAGGTCGACCGTGGAGGCCGGCGGTTTTTCGGTGCGCGCGCGCCGGTTCGTCATCGCGACAGGGTCTTCGCCGGCCGCGCCGCCGATTCCGGGCCTCGACAGCATTCGCTATCTCACCAACGAGACGATCTTCGCGCTCGACACGCTGCCGCAGCGTCTGCTCGTGCTCGGCGCGGGGCCGATCGGGCTCGAACTCGCGCAGGCCTTTCGCCGCCTCGGCAGCGAAGTGGTCGTTCTCGAAAAGGACCGCGCGCTCGCCAACGAAGATATCGAACTCGCGCAGGTCGCGATCGACGCTCTGCGGCGCGAGGGCGTCGACCTGCAGGAGAAGGTCGAGATCAAGCGCGTCGAATTTCACGGGGACGGCGTGCGCATCGTGCTGGCGGGCGCGAATATGGAACGTTTCGTCGATGGCTCGCATCTGCTCGTAGCTGCAGGCAGGCGCCCGAATGTGTTCAATCTCGGGCTCGAAGCCGCTGGCGTATCGTTCGGCGCGCAGGGAATCGCGACGAGCGCCGGCTTGCGTACATCGAACCGCCGCATCTACGCCGTGGGCGACGTCGCGGGGCGCGGACAATTCACGCATCTGGCGAGCCAGCACGCCGAAATCGTGCTGCGGGAGATTCTGTTCCGCAAACGAAGCGCCGCGCAGCCGCCGCCGCGCGTCACCTTCACCGATCCGGAAATCGCCTGGGCCGGCCTCTCGGAAAACGAAGCGCGCAAGCGCCATCGCGACATCCGCGTGCTGCGGCGCGCGTTCGCCGACAACGACCGCGCGCAGGCCGAGGGCGCGGGCGAAGGCCACATCAAGGCGATCACCACGCGCGACGGCCATGTCGTCGGATGCGGAATCGTCGGACGGCGCGCCGGCGAATTGATCGGGCCCTGGTCGCTCGCCATTTCGCAGCGGATGAGGGCGCAGGACATAGCCAGGGCCGTCGCGCCCTACCCTACCCTGTCCGAAATCTCGCGCCGCGCGGCGGCCGGCGTTTATGCGGGTCTGCCCGAAAACCCGCGCGTGCGCGGGCTCGTCCGTTTCCTCAGACGGTTCGGGTGAGAACATGAAGGAGGACGTCGCGCGACGGAATGCGATGGAGCGCGGAGCGGGCGCCCTGCGCGCGCGATTTGCGCGCATCGGCCTGTCCGGCCGCGTGCTCGTGCTGATCGTCTGCTTCGTGCTGATGGCCGAAGTCGCGATCTACATTCCGTCGATCGCGAATTTCCGCAACAACTGGCTGCAAACGCGCCTTTCGGCCGCCTATACCGCCGCGCTCGTTCTCGACGCCGCGCCGCAGGGCATGGCGCCCGCCGATCTCAAGGCCGCGATCCTCGACAGCGTCGGCGCGCGCATGATCGTGCTGAAGCGTCCGACCAGCCGCCGCATGCTCGCTGTCGCCGACATGCCGCCGGAGGTCGACGAGACGATCGATTTGCGAAACTTTTCGCCGTGGACGACGATACCCGCGACGTTCCGCTCGCTGCTGGCCCCGCCAGGACGCATACTCGACGTGCGCGGCGATGCGCCGATGGGCGCCGAATATGTCGAGGTCGCGCTCAATGAAGCGCCCCTCAAGGCGGCGATGCAGACCTATTCGATCAATATCGTTCTTCTGTCGCTCCTGATCTCGCTGATCGTCGCGAGTCTCGCCGTCGTATCGCTCAACATGATGGTGCTGCGGCCGGTGCGCCGTCTCACCGGCAATGTCGTGTCCTTCGCCGCCGATCCGGAGAACGTCGGCAATATCATCACGCCTTCCGGCGCCGGACACGAGATCGGCGCCGCCGAGGAGGCGCTCGCCGAGATGGAGCGCGCGCTCGCGCGCGAGCTTTCCGAAAAGAAGCATCTCGCCGCGCTCGGGCTGGCGGTCGCCAAGATCAATCACGACCTGCGCAACATGCTGACGTCCGCGCAGCTCATCTCCGATCGGCTCGCCAGCGCGTCCGATCCGCTGGTGACGCGCCTTGCGCCGAAACTGGTCGGAACGCTCGACCGCGCGATTCGCTTCTGCCAGGCCACGCTCGCCTACGGGCGCGCGACCGACGAGACCCCCAGGATAGCATCGACGCCGCTGAAACCGCTCGCCGACGAGGCGCTCGAAACGGCGCTGCTGTCGGCGAAGGGCGACATTCGCGTCGCCAACGAGGCGCCACACGATTTTCTCGTGGAGGTCGACCGCGAACAATTTTTCCGGGTGCTCTCGAACCTGTTCAGGAATTCCGTCGAGGCCCTCGATTCGGCGACCCATCCCGCGCCCGCGATCCGGATCGCGGCGGAGCGCGGCGCGCGCGGCGTCAGGATCGTCGTCGCCGACAACGGCCCGGGTCTGCCGGCCGCCGCGCGCGACAAGCTCTTCTCGGCGTTTCGCGGCTCGGCCCGTCCCGGCGGCACCGGGCTCGGCCTGGCGATCGCCGCAGACATTCTGCGCGCGCACGGCGGCTCCATCGCGCTCGGGGCGGATGGCGGCGCAGACTGGCCCGGCGCCAATTTCGAGATCATTCTCCCCGCGCGGACGGCCGCCGCGGACGAGCCGCGGAAATAGGCGGCGGGCGCCCTTCCCCAGCCGCGAAAGGCCGGCGTCGCGCGATGCGGAAGCCTCGCCCGCGGCGCTTGCCTTTGCCGGCGCGACCCTGTAGACGGAGCCCACTTCGGTGGTTCGCCGCCGAACCCGAACCCGGCAAACCGGGTTCTTCAGCGCCCGTAGCTCAGCTGGATAGAGCACCAGACTACGAATCTGGGGGTCAGAGGTTCGAATCCTTTCGGGCGCGCCACCTTTTCTGCAACTCAGAATATACGGACGCGCACCCGCGTGAACTCCCGTGCAACCGGGAGATGCATGCGCGAAGCTCGACCACGTTGGAGAAGCGGAAGCGGAGCCGCGTGGTTACATCCCGGTTACATGTTCGGCGGCAGCCGCCCATTGCTCCGGAATTTTCCGCCAGACTTCGGGCCACCTTGCCTTCACCAAAGGCGAGGGATGAGCGGATTCGAAAATTCTCAGTCCCGGCCGCGCCAACTGCCCGCGCGCGCCTTGAGCGCGTTTGCCAACCAGAACGACCGTGTGAATTCGCCTGAGAAGGGCCAGCAAAGCCGCCAGACTCTCGATCCCCATGCGTAGTTCCGGCTGCGATATTCGCCTTTCCCCATTCCAGCCGGGAATCGCATTCCAGATCACCGAACGCCGTCGATCGATCTTCGCCTGGCGCATGAAGCAAAATGTGGCCTCGGCCGTCGGATCGTCGTTATCACGCGAGATGAAGCCCGATCCGCCGCCTTTTTCGGACGTCATAGGCCCCGGCTTTTCGAAGAGGAACAGGCATTCGGCATCAACGCCGCCGTCGAGCGGATCGAAATCGGGAAATTCCCAGTCTGTGAACTGAGCGCGCAGCGCCGCAACGAAATCACGAAGCGGCGCGATGTGAGGTTCGTCGAGTAGGGTTCGACGCTCTTTCCGCGCGAAATTTTCCCGCAAGGAACGGGGATGTGAAGGCGCCATCAGCACGAGGCAATGCTCACTCCAGCTTCGCCCTCTTTAGCATTTTCGCGGGGTCCGCGCCGAGCAGCCTGGCGATCGAAACGAACTCGGCGACGTCCAGCCGCCGCTCCTTGCCCTCGTACTTCGCGACGAACGACTGCGGCCTGCCGAGCTTCTCCGCAAGCACAGCCTGCGTCACGCCGGCCTTCTGGCGGGCGCGCACCAGTTCGTCCAGCACGCGGTCGTACAGGTCGGGGAAAAGGGAGCTCAAAGGGCGGCCGCCAGTGCGAAACTGGCAGCTCAGAGAAACCGGAAATCGGATAATCCCAAATTAGGATATTTCTTCTACCGTAGGTCTCGCCAACGGGCGGGGCCGCGGGATGAAAGCGCAATACTTCGGCGATGTGAACGACTATCGCAAGTTCGCGTTGCTGCGGCTGCTGGCCGACGTCGGCCGCTTCAAAATCGGCGTTTGCTGGCTGCTCACGCCGGACGAGGGCAGCAAGCGGGAATACCTGAAAGAACCCGGCGTCTGGCGAGGCTTCGACCCCGACCTGTTCGATATGCTGCTAGAAGTCGATCGCGGTCGACCGACGAGCGGCCTTGATCGCATAGAGCAGGCAAACGCCGTTGCCGGGGCACTGTTCTTCAACGAACTGACGCCGGGTGGCGCGGAAGCCAGACAAAGCTTCCATAAGGGATGCATGAAGGCGCTAGCGGCGGCGGACCTCGTCTTCTTCGATCCCGACAACGGCCTTGCGACGGACGCCGGGAAACCGGGAAGCGCCAACGCGCGGAAATATGTGCGCCTCGAGGAAATCGCCGACCATTACGCGGCCGGGAGCTCGGTCCTCGTGTACCAGCACTTTCCTCGAGTCGAGCGGACGTCGTTCCTCGAGTCAGTCGCCGGCCGGCTTCGGGCTCAATGCGACGGCGCAGCGGTCATTGCTTTCCCCACCGCGCATGCCGCGTTCCTGCTGGTCGCGCGGCCCGAGCACACGGAGCGAGTTGAGGCGGTCCGAGCGGCGGTCGCCGGGCGGATGGTCCCAGGTTTGTTCGACGGGGCGAAGACGCTGGTCGCCGACGGTTTGAACGCAATCGTTCCGTAAGAGCGTCGGAGCGCCCGTCCATTACAAGGCTGAGGCGCGCCGTCTAGGCCTGCCGAACTGTCCGGTTCCGGCGCCGAGGCCAACGCGAAGGAACGACCGATAACGGTCGCACCGACGACGACCGCTTGACGGCTCCCATGCGCCAGTTGCCGCCCTTCGGAGCCGGCCCGGAACCTGCCGTTCGAGACTGCCCGATCTCCTAGGGCATCGTCAAATCGGCCAAGGTTGACGGTTTGGCGTCGATGGGATTCGCAAATCAGCAAATCCGTGATTCATGGAGAGCCTGCTTTTTTGGAGGCTTTCCATGCGACGCTACGCGTGGCTGACCACCAAAATCCACGCCATCGTCGATGCGCTCGGCAATCCGCTCGTCGTCAGCCTCACCGGCGGTGAAGACCAAGACATCACGCAGGCCGAGGCGCTCGCCAAACGGGTCGAGGTGAAAGCGATCCTCGCCGACAAGGGCTATGACTCGGATGCCTTCGTCCAGAGCCTCGAATTGCACTCGATCGAGGCGGTCATTCCGCCGAAATCGAGCAAGGTCAAGAGAGGTTGCGACTTCGCACTCTATCGCGAGCGCAACCTCGTCGAAC
>JAGWTW010000182.1 GCA_028868735.1 Hyphomicrobiales bacterium
CGAACGAAGGGCGCTCGAAAGAGCGCCCTATTTTTGTGCGCTACCTCGACATGTCCGGCCCGGGCTCTCCGGCGTCGGTGGCGGGCGCGGCGGTCGCAGGCGCCGGCGCGGCCGGCTTCGTCTCGACGCGCGGGACTTGCGCCGGGGCCGGCGCGGCCTCCGGGGCGCGCGCGACAGGCTCGACCTTCGGGCCGATGTCGACCGGCGTGCTCGACTGCGTTTCCGGCGGCTTGGCGTCGGGGGCGAGCGGCGGCGTCGGCGCGGGCGCCGGGGGGACGGCGGCGTGAACGGGCGCCGGCTTCTCGACCGGCCTGACGACGGCGGGCGGTTTGGTCGCGACCGAGGGGGCGGGCCTCACGAGGGGCGCGGGCGCGGGCTCGACCATCCGTGAGGCGGTGTGCGGCTTCGGCTTCGCCTTGTGCTTCGGCGCGAGCGGCCGGGGCGCGGGCGCGAGGGGCGCCTCCTCCTGGAATTCGCCCGGACCGCCATAGGCGTAGTTGGCCGGCGGGCGCGGGATGAAGCCGGGCGGGCGCAGCACGGGATCGCCGACGCCGAGGCGCGCCACGCGAAGGAGCGCGCCGTCGTAGGCGTCGATCACGAAGCGCGCGCGCAGGCCCGCGCCGTTCTCGCCGACGGCGAAGAGGCGTTCTCCGGAATAGGTCGGCGCAGAAACCAGCCGATACCCATGCGCATTGAGAATGCGCGCGACGATGCGCGGCGAGATCGTATCGTCGCCATAGGCGCCCGGCGGCGGTCCGTAGATGCGGGCGGGCGGCGGCCCCCAGCCGCCCCAAGCGCCCCAGACCTGGGCGGCGGCGGCGTGCGGAAAAGCGGCGCCGGCGGCGATCGCGAGCGCAAGGGGCGCGGCGGCGCGGAGAAACGGGATCGGCTTCGGCATCGGGGGCTCCTGTCGCGCAAGCGATCAGGCACCCTATTCCCGAAATTGCGGAGAAAAATCGGCTGAATGCGCGCGCTTTGGCGGCTGCGGCGAAGATTCAGTCAGCCGCCGCCCGCCACTGCGACGAACCGGTCGATCGCGGCGGGCTGCGTGGCGAAGGAGGAGATGAGCCGCACGAAGACTTCTCCTGCATTCGGACGCGCCTCGCGTTCGAGCGCGCGCGGCGTCCAGACGTGATAGCGCGCGCCCTCTTTCTGCAGGCGGTCGTGCGCGGCGCGCGGCACGATCGCGAACACCTCGTTCGCCTCGCGCGCCCACGGCAAGCGCACGCCGGCGAGGCCGCGCAGGCCGGCTTCCAGCCGCGCCGCCATGAGATTGGCGTGCGCGGCCGTCCTCAGCCAGCGGCCGTCTTCGAGATAGGCGAGCATCTGGCAGCCGAGCAGACGGCCCTTGGACAGGGTGTGGCCGCCGCGCTTTCGGCGATAGGCGAAGTCCTCGGCCTTGGCGGGGTCGAAGAAGATCACCGCCTCGCAGGCGAGCGCGCCGTTTTTGGT
Source organism: Hyphomicrobiales bacterium (assembly GCA_028868735.1). Classification (GTDB taxonomy): domain Bacteria; phylum Pseudomonadota; class Alphaproteobacteria; order Rhizobiales; family Beijerinckiaceae; genus JAJXWB01. Next base: position 1,453 of record JAGWTW010000182.1, read on the forward strand.
CGCGCCGAACGAAAGCACGTCGACGCCGGCCCGCCAGCTCATGTCGGCTGGCGAACACCCGAGCGTCACCAGAGCGTTGGCGAACCGCGCCCCGTCCATGTGGACGCCCAACGCGGCCGCGTGCGCCATGTCGCTCAGCGCCGCGATTTCCGCCAACGAGTAGGCCGAACCGCATTCGGTCGCCTGCGCCAGCGACAGGGCCATCGGCTGCGCTTGCTTGACGATTCCGCGCGGCATCAGCTCGAGCGTATCGGCGAGCGTTTGCGGCGTGATCTTGCCGGCCGCGCCCGCAACCGACGCGAGCTTGGCGCCGCCCGCGAAAAATTCGGGGGCGCCGCATTCGTCGGCGGCGACATGCGCAAATCCGTGGCAGAGAGCCGCGCCCCAGGGCTGCACGAGCGCGGAAATGGCGAGCGCATTGGCGGCCGTGCCGGTGGCGACCAGAAAAACGGCGATCTCGCGCTCGAAAACCTGCGCCAGCGCCTGCTCCGCCCGTCGCGACCATTCGTCTGCGCCATAGGCGGGCGCCGTCCCGTCGTTGGCGGCGACGATCGCCTTCATGATTTCCGGGCTGGCGCCGGTCGCATTGTCGCTGGTGAAGTCGAGATTCATGGCGGTCTTTGTCGCCGGGGCGGCGATTCCTGGCAAGACGGGACCGATTCTTGCTTTTGTCGGCGGGAGGATCCTCGGACCTTGCCGAACATGGGGAAAGCGCGCAATTTTTGGTCGTCCGCAGGGCGCGCCTTGCTTGTGCGGCTGTCCCAAATCTGGCAAGGTCGCGCGCCGCCGATAGGACAGTCTTGCTGACCATTTGGCGCCTGCGATTTCCGGAGAGCCCGAGCGCGCCTTTTTTCAGGGCGCGCGCAGGCGTGAAGACGGCGGGCGTGCGAACAGGCGCGGCGCTTTGGAGTGTGCGATGAGCGAGGGGACGATGCGCGGGACGAAGCGAAAACCGGAGGCCGACGGCCGCTCCGGCGACGACGCTTTTTCCACCCACCCGGCTCACACGATCAGGAATTCAGACATGACCGTCATCAGCGCCCGCGATCCGCATTTGCCCGAAGCGCAAGGCCTCTACGATCCGCGTTACGAACACGATTCCTGCGGCGTCGGTTTCGTCGCCGACATGAAGAACCGCAGAAGCCACGCGATTGTCGAGATGGGTTTGCAGATCCTGCTCAACCTCGATCATCGCGGCGCGGTCGGCGCCGATCCCAAGCTCGGCGACGGCTGCGGCATTCTCGTGCAGATCCCGCATCGCTTCTTCAAGGAGGAATGCGCGAAGCTCGGATTCGAACTTCCGGAATCCGGTCACTACGGCATCGGCCAGTTCTTCATGCCGACGGACACGGACAAGCGCGAGAAGGTGCGCGCGATCGTCGCGCGCGTGCTGGAGGAAGAGGGCCTGACCCTGCTCGGTTGGCGCGAGGTTCCCGTCGACTCGTCCGATCTCGGCGACGCCGTGAAGGAAGTGGAGCCCGCGCACCGGCAGGTGTTCGTCGGCCGCGGCCCCGGCGTGACCGACGAAGACGATTTCGAGCGGCGCCTCTACGTCGCGCGCAAGGTCATTTCGAACGCGCTTTATTCGATCGACGGCAAGGTCATGGCGGAATTCTATCCGGTCTCCATGTCGTGCCGCACGATCGTCTACAAGGGCATGGTGCTCGTGAGTCAGCTCGGTCCCTATTATCGCGACCTGCAGGACCCGCGCTTCGATTCCGCGCTCGCGCTCGTCCATCAGCGCTTCGCGACGAACACGTTCCCGTCCTGGCGCCTCGCCCATCCCTATCGCATGGTCGCCCACAACGGCGAGATCAACACGCTGCGCGGCAACGTGAACTGGATGGCCGCGCGTCAGGCGTCCGTGGAATCGAAGCTGTTCGGCAACGACATTTCCAAGCTCTGGCCGATTTCGTACGAAGGCCAGTCCGACACTGCGTGTTTCGACAACGCGCTCGAGTTTCTCGTGCAGGGCGGCTATCCGCTCGCCCACGCCATGATGATGCTGATCCCCGAAGCCTGGGCCGGCAATCCGCTCATGGACGAAGGTCGTCGCTCCTTCTACGAATATCACGCCGCGATGATGGAGCCGTGGGACGGCCCTGCCGCCGTCGCCTTCACCGACGGCCGCCAGATCGGCGCGACGCTCGACCGCAACGGCCTGCGCCCGGCGCGCTATCTCGTCACCGACGACGGCCTCGTCGTGATGGCGTCGGAAATGGGCGTGCTGCCGATTCCGCAGGAGAAGATCGTCACCAAGTGGCGCCTGCAGCCGGGCAAGATGCTGCTCGTCGACCTTCAGCAAGGCCGCATCATCTCGGACGACGAGATGAAGGCGACGCTGTCGGACGCCCATCCGTACAAGAGCTGGGTCGAGCGCACGCAGATCGTTCTGGAAGATCTGAAGCCCGTCGAGCCTCGTTCTGCGCGCACCGACGTCTCGCTGCTCGATCGCCAGCAGGCGTTCGGCTACACGCAGGAGGATACCGCGCTCCTGATGGCGCCGATGGCGGTGACCGGCCAGGAGGCCGTCGGCTCCATGGGTACGGACACGCCGATCTCGGCCATGTCCGACAAGTCGAAGCTGCTCTATACCTACTTCAAGCAGAACTTCGCGCAGGTGACGAACCCGCCGATCGATCCGATCCGCGAGGAGCTCGTCATGAGCCTCGTGTCCTTCATCGGTCCGCGCCCGAACATCCTCGACCACGAGGGTTCCGCCAAGCGCAAGCGTCTCGAAGTGCGCCAGCCGATCCTCACCAACGCCGATCTCGAGAAGATCCGCTCGATCGGCCATTTCGAGGACACGTTCGACACCAAGACGCTCGACTTCACCTATGCGGTCGAGAAGGGCGCGGCCGGTATGCGCGAGGCGCTCACGCGCCTCAACGAGCGCGCCGAACAGGCCGTCACCGGCGGCTACAACATCATCATCCTGTCCGACCGCAACGTCGGTCCGGACCGCATTCCGATTCCCGCCCTGCTCGCGACCGCGAGCGTGCACCATCACCTCATCCGCAAGGGCTTGCGCACCTCGGTCGGAATCGTCGTCGAAACCGGCGAAGCGCGCGAAGTGCATCATTTCGCCTGTCTCGCCGGCTACGGCGCGGAAGCGATCAATCCCTATCTCGCCTTCGAGACGCTTGCCGGCATGGCTGACGAATTCCCGGAGGAAGTCGATGGCTACGAAGCGGTCAAGCGTTTCATCAAGTCGATCGGCAAGGGCCTCCTGAAGGTCATGTCGAAGATGGGCATCTCGACCTACCAGTCCTATTGCGGCGCGCAGATTTTCGACGCCGTCGGCCTGTCGGGCGCCTTCGTCGACGAATTCTTCGCCGGCACCGCGACGCGCATCGAAGGCGTCGGCCTCGACGAGGTCGCCGCCGAGACGGTGGTGCGTCACGCGCAGGCCTTCGGCGATGCGCCAGTTTACCGGCACATGCTCGACGTGGGCGGCGAATATGCGCTGCGCATGCGCGGCGAGGCGCACAACTGGAACGCGCAGACCGTCGGCCTTTTGCAGCACGCCGTGCGCGGCAACGCGCAGGACAAGTATCGCGCCTATGCGAAGATCCTGAACGAGCAGGACGAGCGCCTGCTGACGATCCGCGGCCTGTTCCGGATCAAGGACGCGAGCGAGGACGGCCGCACGGCAGTGCCGCTCGCCGAAGTCGAACCCGCCGCCGACATCGTCCGGCGTTTTGCGACCGGCGCCATGTCCTATGGCTCCATCTCGCGCGAGGCGCATACGACGCTCGCGATCGCGATGAACCGCATCGGCGGCAAGTCGAACACGGGCGAGGGCGGCGAGGAGAGCGATCGCTACAAGCCGCTCGCTTCGGGCGATTCCATGCGCTCGGCGATCAAGCAGGTCGCGTCCGGCCGCTTCGGCGTCACGACGGAATATCTCGTCAATTCCGACATGATGCAGATCAAGATGGCGCAGGGCGCAAAGCCCGGCGAAGGCGGCCA
>JAGWTW010000065.1 GCA_028868735.1 Hyphomicrobiales bacterium
TCCGCTCGCGCCGGGCGACGTGATCGTTACGGGCACGCCGGGCGGCGTCGGCGCACGGCGCGATCCGCCGCTGTGGATGAAACCCGGCGACGTCGCGGAAGTCGAAATTTCCGGGATCGGCGTGTTGCGCAATCCGGTCGTCGCCGGCGCGCGATAGTTTCGCGGCATGACGCGCAAACCCGAACCGCCTCCGGCCGCGACCACGATCGTTCCGTTCGTGCACAGGCTGGACGCGCGCGAAGAGGCCGTATGGATCGCGGCGATCGAAGCGGCTAACCCGTTCGTCGCGCTGCGCCCGCTGTCGGCCCTGACCGTCGAAGAACGCGACAGCGCCCCGGTCGCGATCGTCGCCAATCCCGATCCCGCAGAATTGCGCGGGCTGCCGGCGTTGCGCTGGGTGCAGAGCCTGTGGGCCGGCGTCGAACGTCTCGTTCCGCATACGCCCGCGCAGGTCGCGATCGTTCGCATGGTCGATCCGCAACTCGCCGCGACAATGGCGGAGGCCGTTCTCGCCTGCGCCCTCTATCTGCACCGGGACATGCCGCTGTACGCGCGCCAGCAGCGCGCGCGCCTCTGGCGCCAGCACGATGTCCGCTCTGCCGCGGATCGGCGGATCGGCGTTCTCGGGATGGGCGAAATGGGCGCGGCGGCGGCGCACCGGCTGGCGGCCAATGGATTTTCCGTGTCGGGATGGAGCCGCTCGCAAAAGCGGATCGACGGCGTCGAGACATCGTACGGTGCGGACGGATTGACCCGGGTTCTGCGGCGCGCGGACATACTCGTCATCGTGCTGCCGCTGACCGAGGCGACGCATGGACTGATTTCGGCCGCCGCGCTCGCACAGATGAAACATGGCGCCTCGATCATCAATTTCGGACGCGGGGCAATCGTCGACGAAGCCGCCCTGCTCGCGCGGCTCGACGAAGGCGCGCTCCAACATGCGGTGCTCGACGTCTTCGCGGTCGAGCCATTGCCTCGAGCTTCGCCTTTATGGAAGCACGAGCGCATCACGATCCTTCCGCACATCGCCGCGCCGACCAATGTGGAGACCGCATCGCGGATCGCAGCGGAGAACCTGCGGCTTTATTTCCGCGACGGCGCTATCCCCATGGCGGTCGATCGAAATCGGGGATATTGAGCCGACGAACCGGGTTGATTTGCTATCGATCCGCGCTCCGCCTCGGATAAACTGCCCGAAAGCGCCTCGCCGAAAGCCTGTGGTCGATGACAGCAAAACCTGACGCCAAAACGCCGGCGGTGCGACGCAGCATATTTTCGCCGCTGGGCCATCCCGTTTTCCGGCGCATCTGGACGGCGAGCGTTCTTTCCAATCTCGGGCTCCTGATCATGGGCGTGGGGGCGGCCTGGGCGATGACGGAAATGACGTCGTCGCCGAAGATGGTGGCGCTCGTGCAGGCCTGCCTCATGTTCCCGGTCGCGCTCGTCTCGGCGCCGGCGGGCGCCGCCGCCGACATGTTCGATCGCCGGCTCGTCGGCCTCGTGGCGCTGTCGATCTCCTTTCTCGGCGCCTGTTCGCTGTCGCTGCTCGCCTGGTTCGGAGCTCTGTCGCCGACGCTGCTGCTCGTCTTCTGCTTCCTGATCGGCAGCGGCATGGCGCTGTTCGGACCGTCGTGGCAAGCCTCGGTCGGCGAACAGGTGCCGGCGGAAGACTTGCCCTCGGCGGTCGCGCTCAACGGCATCAGCTACAATCTGGCGCGCAGTTTCGGGCCCGCCATCGGCGGCGCGATCGTCGCCGCGCTCGGCGCGATCGCCGCCTTCGCCACGAATGCGCTCTTCTACATACCGCTCATGGCGGTGCTGTTCCTGTGGAAGCGCAAGCAGGAGCCGGCGCGCCTGCCGCCGGAACGACTGGCGCGCGCGGTGGTCTCGGGCGTGCGCTACATCATGTTTTCGCCATCGATCCGCATCGTCCTGTTCCGCACGATGGTGACAGGCGTCGTCGGCGGCTCGGTTTCCGCGCTGCTGCCGATCGTCACGCGCGATCTGCTCGGCGGCGACGCGCGCGATTTCGGCGTCATGCTCGGCGCGTTCGGCTTCGGCGCCGTCATCGGCGCGCTCAACGTGTCGAACCTGCGTTCGCTATTGGGCGCGGAGCGCGCCGTGCGGCTCTGCGTCGTGCTGATGGGCGCCGGCGTCGCGGCAGCGTCGCTGAGCCATTCGAAGCTGTTGACGGGCGCCGCCCTGCTCTTCGCCGGCGCCGGATGGACGGCGTCGGTCACCCTGTTCAACGTCGGCATTCAGCTCAGTGCGCCGCGCTGGGTCGCCGGCCGCGCGCTCGCCGCGTTTCAGGCGGCCATCGCCGGCGGCATTGCGTTCGGCGCCTGGATGTGGGGCGCGACCGCGAGCGCGCTCGGCGTGTCGAACGCGCTCACGCTGTCGAGCGTCGGCCTCGTCCTCTCGGCGCTGCTCGGCATCTGGATGCGGATACCGCAGGTGAGCGGGCCCAACGAACTGACGTCGGACTGGCTCGAAGATCCGGAAATGCGCCTGCAACTGACGCCGCGCAGCGGGCCGATCGTCGTCGAGATCGAATATCGCGTCGACCCGAAACGCGCGCGGCTGTTCTATGCGGTGATGCAGCAGATCCAGCACAGCCGGCAGCGCAACGGCGCTTACAGCTGGTCGATCGCGCGCGACATCGCCGATCCGGAATTGTGGACCGAGCGATATCACTGCCCGACCTGGCTCGACTATCTGAGGCAACGCAACCGTCCAACCGATTCCGAGCGGACGCTGCATGCGCGCGCGATGGAGTTTCACCTGGGGCCCGAGCCCGTGCGCATACGACGCATGCTCGAGCGGCCGGTCGGCTCGGTGCGCTGGAAGGACGAGACGCCGGATCACGCAGTGGCGGAGGAGGCCGCGATCGTCCGGACCTGATGCGATTTCGCCAGCCGCGCTCGATGGAGGCTGCGACTGCTATTCGCCAGCGGCGGCCGCGCGGGCGACGCGTTGCAGATTGTGGATGAATTCCGCCCGTTGCGCGCGCGGGACGGGCGCGAGAAATTCCTCCTGCAGGCGCGCGGCGCCTTCGACCACCGCCAGCAGGCTCTTACGTCCCTGGGCGGCAATCGAAATCGTGAAGGAGCGCGCGTCCTCGTCGTTCTCGGTGCGCAGAACCAGCTTGCGGTCGCTCATCCGCCGGATCATCTCGCCGAGCGTGCTGCGGTCGGCGCTGATCGCGCGCGCGAGCGCCGTGAGGGTGAGCGGCCCGTTCTGGTAGAGCGCGAGCAGGACGCCGAACTGCCTCGGCGTGATCTCGGCCTGCGCGGTGAACTCCTGGTAGAGCGCATCGTACCGGGCTTCGATCAGACGGATGAGGAAGCCCACGCCGCCGTCGAGCTTCCAGCGCGCCGCGAGCGTCGACGCGCGCGCGTCGGCCGCACCGGGCCTCGCGACCTTCCTCGCAGCCGTTCCGGCCAAAGCCACAGCCTCCAATTTCGCTTGATCGAACCTTGCGGCGATGATATTACGTATACGTACTATAATGACGACCCCGCGACAAGGGGCGCTGACGGGACGAAACGCGGGGCGTTCCCCGGAACGATTCAACGCACGGCGCTGCGGGCGCCGGGGGCGGAGGTACTCGATGCTGAGCGCCGAGCAGAACGAAATGATCACCCGCGTCGGGCCGGGAACTCCGATGGGCGAACTCTTCCGCCATTACTGGATCCCGTTCCTGCCCTCGAGCGACCTCGAGACAGACGGCGAGCCGATGCGCGTGCGCCTGCTCTGCGAGGATCTCGTCGCCTTTCGGGACAGCGAGGGCATGGTCGGCCTCGTCGCGCACGCATGTCCGCATCGCGGCGCGCCGATGCTGTTTGCGCGCAACGAGGATTGCGGCTTGCGCTGCGTCTATCACGGCTGGAAATTCCATCGCAGCGGCCAGACCGTCGACATGCCGGCGGAGCCGGAACAGAGCCGTTACAAGGAGAAGGTGCGGATCAAGGCGTATCCGTGCCAGGAGCGCAACGGCGTCGTCTGGGCGTGGATGGGAAAGGACGCCCCGCCGCCGCTGCCGCATTTCGAATGGAACATGACGCCGCCGGAAAACGTCGTCGTGACGTTCCGCGTGCAGGAATGCAACTGGCTGCAGGCGCTCGAGGGCGAGATCGATTCGGCCCACGCGCCGATCCTGCACGGGCGCGCGGACGCGGGGGGCTTCGTCAACCAGTGGCGCGCCGCAGCCGATCTTCGCCCGACCTTCGAGTGCGTGCGGCAGGATTTCGGCGTCAGCATCGCCTCGCGCCGCGCCGGCGACGAGGGATCCGCCTACTGGCGGGTCAACCAGTTCGTCCTGCCCTTCTTCACCTGCGTCCCGCCGCAATCCAACTTTCCGGAGCTGTCCGGCCACGCCTGGATGCCCATTGACGACGAAACAACAATGGCCATCATGTTCTCCTACGTCCCCAACGCCCCCATGTACGAAAAGAGTCGTCGTGTATTCTTGAATGGTCATAAGGGTCGGCAGGCCGCGCACGCGACGCGTGATGTGTACGAGCCAAAAAACCGCATGTCGGCGTTCGCCAAATACTGGACGAAATTCAATCCGGACAACGCCTATCATTTCAATTACTCCGATCAGAAGTCGACGTACAATTCTGGATTGCCGGGCCTGTGGGTGCAGGACGCCGCCTGCCAGTCCGGCGTCGCTGCAATCTACGACCGCACGCAGGAACACCTGGGGGTAAGCGATACAGGGATCGTTGCGACCCGCCGCATGCTCCTGAAGCTCGCCGCAGATCTTCGAGACAAAGGACAAAAGCCGCTGCGCTGCGACGATCCGGACCTTTACATGGTGCGAGCCATATCAGTGCGTTTGCCGAGAGATGCGGACTGGCGGAGCGAGTGCAAGGAATACATGCGCGCTGAAATCGGCAAAGGTTTCGGATACGAGCCGTGACAGCGCAGATCGGCGATAAACCCGTCCCGGCCTGTGCGCTCGCCGGCGTCCGTGTTCTGGAGTTGTCCTATTTCGCTGCAGCTGTCGCGGGGCGAACGCTTTCGTCTCTCGGAGCGGAAGTCATCAAGATCGAACCTCCTGGCGGTGAGCTCGCTCGCTTGCGATCTCCTTGCGCGCGACTGGAGGACGGATCGCAGCTCAGCTACGATTGGCTCGCCTTCAACGTCGGCAAGCGTAGCGTGTGTATCGATCTGGACACTGAACAGGGACTCGCCGCCTTCAGCCGTCTCACCGCGAGCGCAGATATCGTCGTATCGGACTTCCAGCGCCTGTCGATCGAGGAATCCAATCGCCTCGCCGCGATCGCGCGCTCGGCGAACCCCAAAATGATCTGGACCGAGATTCTTCCGTTCGGTCGAGGCGAGCCCTATCAGAGTTATCCAGCGACCGATACGATCCTGCAAGCGCTCGGCGGGCATCTCTTTCTGAACGGCGATATAGATCGGCCGCCAGTGCGCATCGGAGTTCCTGTCGCGCTCGTGCAGGGCGGCGTTGAAGCAGCGTCGGCGGCTTTGATGGCGTACTATCATGTTGTGCGCGGCGGCCCAGGGCAGCGCGTCGACATTTCGATCCAAGAATGCATCGTGTGGACCTTACTCAACACCACTATGGCGTGGCAGATACTCGGTCTCACCGAAATGCGCGGCGGCGCCGTCCGCAAGGAACGCGCCAATCGCTTCTACACGCGTCTCGTTTGGCACTGCCTCGACGGATACGTCTTCTTCGGTCCGGTCGGCGGCGGCGGCGGCGCCGCGCGCGAGAAATCCTACGCCGCATTGCTCAAATGGATGCGAGAGGATGGATTCGAAGACGAAATACTAACGCGACACGAATGGAACGGCGACAAGCAGTTTGATATTCCGCAAGAGGATTACGACGCCGTAACCGCGGTCATCTCGCGATTCATAAGCAGCAAGAGTACTGAGCGGCTGATGACGAGAGCCGTCGCAGAGCGCATCCTGCTGGCGCCTATATCGGCAATTCGAGACGTCTTTGAAAACGAGCATTTCTGCAAGCGCGGATTTTACGAGCTTATAGACGATCAAACTCGCGGTCTGACACTGGCGTATCCCGCGCGGTGGGCGAACCTGTCGGCTACACCTCTCTCACCGCTTCTTCCGTCACCCAGCCCAGGACAGGACAATGATCTTCTCCTCGAACGGGTCGAAACGAGGACAGCGTGATGGCGGGAGTTTTCGATGGACTGAAAGTCGTCGATTTCACCTGGGCTGCGGCGGGCCCGATTATCACCAAGCAACTCGCGGACAACGGCGCAACCGTCATCAAGGTAGAATCGCGACGCCATCCCGATTCGATCAGGCTCGGCGGTCCCTTTATCGCTGACAAGCCCGGCATTAATCGTAGCGGCTTCTTCGCCGACTTCAATTCGTCAAAGCTCGGCATTGCTCTCGATCTCGCTCGAAAGGACGCAATTCAGATCGTCGAACCATTGGTTCGATGGGCTGATATCGTCGCCGAGAGCTTTCGCCCGGGAATTATGCAGCAATGGGGCATTGGTTACGAAACGCTACGAGAAATCAATCCGCGCGTCGTCATGCTCTCGTCGTCGCTCTATGGCGCAGACGGACCCTGGGCGCGTCATCCCGGCTATGGCGCGCAAGGCGCGGCGCTCTCCGGCCTGCATGCGCTGACGGGCTGGCCGGATCGACCGCCGGCGATCCCTAAAGGCGCCTATTCGGATTCAGTCTCACCACGCTTCGGAGCGGCCGCGCTTGTAGCCGCGCTCATCCATCGCGAGAAAACAGGCGAGGGTCAGCATATCGAACTATCGCAGATAGAGACCACCGCGCAACTCGTTGCGCCGCAATTGCTGCAATTGCAGCACGACGGCGTGGAGGCGCAACGCGCCGGCAATCGTAAAACCGACTCCATTCTGCACGGCGTCTACCCTTGCTCGGGGAACGAACGATGGATAGCGATCGAGATCGAAACCGAGCCGCAATGGCGGTCGTTGCTCGATGTTCTGAATGACAGCAATCTCAGCGAGGCGCGGCGACAGAGTATCGATGCGCTCGACACCGCTGTCGCCATCGCGACACGAAGGCGAGATGCATTCGCGTTGATGAGCGAATTGCGCACCGTCGGCGTACCGGCCGGCGTCGCATTCACGGGATCCGATCTCCTTGAGGATCCGGTGCTGCGCGCGCGCGGGCATTTCTGGCCGCTCGAACATTCGGAAATGGGAACGCTGGCCTATAACGGCCCGGCTTATCGCTTTGAAGCGACTCCATCCCGACTTACGCGACCTGCTCCGCTTTTGGGCGAACACACGGACGAAGTATTGAAAGACGTTCTTGGCTTCTCCGACGATGAAATCGCGCGCTTCCATGCCTCGGGTTTGCTGCAGTGACACACAGGCGAGAGATCGAACGCGAGGTGGACCGGGGAGCTCGATGACCGCAGAGCGTACGCTCAGACACAAGGTCGCGATCGTCGGAATCGGCGAGACGGCCTACTTCAAGCGCGGGCAATCGCCCGATCCCGAATACGTGCTCGCTCTCAAGGCGATCCTTGCGGCATGCGACGACGCCGGACTCGATCCGCGGGACATCGACGGATTTTCCTCGTACGCAGACGATCGGAACGATGCCGCTCGGCTAGCGACCTCGCTCGGCATAAAGGAGCTGCGATTCTCGGCTATGCAATGGGGTGGCGGCGGAGGCGGGTGCGCCGGCTCTATCGCAAATGCGGCGGCGGCGATTGCGACAGGTCAAGCCGAATGCGTCATCGTATTTCGTGCACTGTCGCAGGGCCAGGTACGTTACGGGCAAGGCGCCGCCGCAATCGGATATGCCGCTCAGGCTGCGCCGGTGATTGCAGGCGATATGGCTTTTTCCGTGCCTTACGGCGCAATTTCGCCGGCGCAGCGCTTTGCGCTCAAGGCAATGCGTTTCATGCACGATCATGGCGTGAGCCAGGATGCGCTGCGCGCTATCGCGCTTGCGTCCTACCGGCATGCGCAAAATAACCCGCGTGCGATCATGTACGGCAAGCCACTTGATTCAGACGGATATGACGCTTCCCGTTGGATCGCCGAACCGTTCCACCTTTTCGATTCTTGCCTTGAAAATGACGGCGCCGCTGCGGTGTTGCTGGTTGACGCCGCTCGCGCGCGCGATTTTCAACAACCGGCGGCATATCTGCTCGCCGCTGCAGCCGGGTCAGGACGCCGGCAGGCAGCGTCCTCCCACAGCGCGCCATGTTATGCGACAGGTAATTTCAACGAGGTCGCACGCAGGCTTTATGCGATGGCCCGGATCGAACCGCGCGAGGTCGATGTCGTGCAGGCCTATGAAAACTTTACGGGGGGCGTCGCGATGGCGCTTAACGAGCACGGATTTTTCGCGCGGGGCGATGCGAATGATTTTCTGACAATCGATAACCTATCCGCCCCGAACGGCCGTCTGCCACTGAACACCAGCGGCGGCCATCTCGCCGAATGCTACATGCACGGGATGAATTTGGTGATCGAGGCTGTGCGTCAGGTCAGGGGACAATCCTGCAATCAGATAAAAGACGCCAACGTCGCGCTCATGATCTCTGGGCCCATGGTCACCCCGGTGAGTTCGCTGCTTCTCGGTTCGGAGGCGACGCGATGAAAACTTCTTATCTACCCGTCGGCCTGCCAGCGCCACTCGCCGACCGACAGGGACCGACAGCTCCGTTCTGGAAGGGCCTACAAGACGGCGCGTTGCGTATCCAATTCTGCCGCGCCTGCAACGCCGTTCAATGGGGACCAGACTACATCTGCAACGCTTGCCATTCCCTCGATCTCGACTGGAAGCCCGTCGAGCCCGAAGGACGGATCTATTCCTGGACTCGTGTCTGGCAAGCGGCGCAGCCTGTGCTTGAAGGCTCGGTTCCTTATGTCGTCGTGCTGGTCGAACTCGTCTCCGCGCAGGGCGTCAGGCTCGTCGGCAATCTACTGGGAGAACCTTTGCAACCGGTTGAGATAGGCATGCCTGTCGTCGGCGTCTTCGAGTCGCACGAGGAAGCAGGCACATCATACACTTTATTGCAATGGCGGAAGATGGACGGCGACTGGCGCTGCTGATCGGCCTTCAATCCACGGAAATCGGATCGCCTGCAATCGTCCAGTTCTCTCCGTTGAAGATCGCGATACGCAATGTCTTGAATGGCGCATAATCTGTCGACGTCGTACTCACTGAAACTCCCGGCAGCAACAACGGCAGATGCGCTCCCCTGATCGACGTCGCCTGCTTTATCAGGTTTTGACGCGTCAGGTCGTCACCGCATTTCTGAAGCACGAGCACGAGCGCGTTTAGATTCATGTAAGCGACAAGAACCGAATAGTCGTCGGCATGGACAGCAGGCGCGTATTTCGCAAGAAACTCTTTGTAAGCCTTCATTTCAATATCGTTAGCCCAAGCCGGATCGCCCGGCTGCTTTAGAAATTGCGTCGTGACAAGTCCTTTCGACGCGTCGAGACCCGCCGGTTTCAGGACCGTCTCGACCGACGCGGTCGAGCCCCCGATAATGTGCAGCGGCGACCAGCCGAGCTCGTGCACCTTGCGGATTGATTGCGCGGCGGCCTTTGAGGACGATTGCTCGATCAGCGTATCGATGCCAGCCGCCTTCAACTTGATGATCTGTGAATCGATCGTAGGATCGGCCAGTTCGTAACTTGCTTCCATTACGACCTGCGCGACTTTTGCGCCAAGACCCTTCCGCAAGCCGTTGAGATAGTCCTTGCCGTAATCGTCGTTCTGATAAAGCACCCCGATTTTTGCGTCTGGCTTCGTCTTGAGAAGATACTTGGCGACGACCTCGCCTTCCGTCTGGAAATCGGGATAAAGCGGCACTGTCCAGGGATAGGTCTCGGGATCGTTGAACCTTCGCCCACCCGCCGTTATGAACAATTGCGGGACCTTGTTGGCGTTGAGATATTTCTGGATCGCTACGTTCGGCACCGTTCCGATGGTGCCAACCTCGGCAAGCACGCCAATTTCCTCCACGAGTTTTCGGGATTGTTCGATCGCTTTCGGCGCGTTGTAGGCGTTGTCGAGTTGCGTGAAATTGATCTTGCGTCCGTTTATGCCGCCGTTCTCATTAAGCATCTGAATAAAGGCGAGAACCTCGCGACCAGCCCCTGCGCCGAAAGCAGATGCAGGACCACTGAGGGGCGTCGACTGACCGAGCGTGATTTCCGTGTCGGACACGCCCGGACCATACGCTTTCTGAGCGACCGCCGAGCTTGCGCCAAAGAGCGCCAACATGGCAAACGCCCGGACCGATCGACGGACCAGAAGATACATGATTTCCTCCCTGCTCGGCTTCGTCGAGGCTTGTTTCCGCGCGGATTATCGCAAGAGATCGCGCGCGATAACCACTCTCTGGATTTGGTTGGTGCCCTCGAATATTTGCATCAGTTTGGCGTCGCGCATCATGCGCTCGACCGGATAGTCCATCACGTAACCGTAGCCGCCGAAGACCTGCACCGCGTCTGTCGTGACTCGCATCGCGATGTCGCTCCCAAAACACTTCGCCATGCTCGCCAATGTATTGAGACGCTTCCAATCACCCTCGTCGCCCGCACGGGCGCATTCGTAGACGAGCGCCCTCGCCGCTTCGATCTGCATCGCCATATCGGCCAACATGAACTGGACGCCCTGGAATTCGGCGATCTTTTGCTTGAATTGCACTCGCTCTTTTGCATATGCGAGACTTACGTCGAGCGCACCTTGCGCGAGTCCGACCGCCTGCGCGCCGATAGTGGGGCGATTCAGGTCGAGCGCGCGCATCGCAGAGCGAAATCCTTTACCCTCCTTCCCGATGAGGTTTTCCGCGGGCACGCGGACGTTATCGAAATAGATCGGCGTGTTCGGAGCGCCTCGATATCCCATTTTGCGTTCGTGCCGGCCGAACGTAACGCCGGCCATCTTCTTCGGCTCGACGATGAAAGCGCTGATGCCGTCCGCGCCAGCGCCCTCGCCCGTGCGCGCCATCACGACGATGTAGTCTGCGGCGACCCCGTAGCTGCACCATTGCTTGCGCCCGTTGAGAACGTAACTATCTCCATCCTTGACAGCGCGCGTCGCCAAGGCGCTTACGTCCGATCCCGCCTGCGGCTCCGAAATCGCGATCGCGGTGACGATTCCGCCGGCGGCGATGACCGGCAGATACTTCTTGCGCTGCTCCTCCGAGCCGAAATGCAGAAGTGGCATTATAAACATCGTATTGAGGCCTGCGATCGACGAGCAGGCCGGCGAATAGCGCGCGATCTCTTCGCGCGCGATACAGGCCATCGTCAGATTTCCTTCCGGACCGCCGTAACGCTCGGGCACCCACAGTTGCATCAGACCCATTTCGCCGAAAAGCCTTACAATCTCCAGCGGGAAGCGGTCGTTCTCGTCCACTTCCGCCGCGATCGGCGCAACATGTTTCGCAGCCATGCGCCGAACGTTGTCCCGAAAGGCTTCCTGCTCCTCGGTCGGCTTCATCGTCCCGCCTGCGCGCTCGGAAAAAGCGCTTCCGTTTAATGGGTGATCCATTTAATAATGCGCGACATGGCCATCAAGTCAAGATCGACGGCGCGGCCGGCGCCGAAGCCCAACGAACGCTCCAGCCGCGCCATGGAGCCGTCAGTCCCGCGCGGTGGCGCATCGCCGACGTTCCGGCCGATCCACACTCGCCGCGCCTTTGAAGAGATATGCGACCGCATTCGCGAGCAACTCGCGATCGGCGCGCTGAAACCAGGCGACAAACTGCCGCCCGAGCGCGATCTTGCGGGACAGCTGGGCGTCAGCCGCAATGTCCTACGTGAAGCTCTACGCAGCCTCGAAATGGCGGGCGTCCTTCGCCTGCAGAAGGGCGTTAAAGGCGGCGCATTCATTCGCGAAGGCGATACGGGCCGCATGAACGACGTCATGCGCGACATGCTGAGTCTCGGCATGATTTCGATCGAAGAATTGTCAGAGGCGCGAGTTGAGATTCTGGATCTCGTCGTGCGTCTTGCCTGCAAGAACGCGGACAAGGCTGATTTTGACGCATTGCAACAGAATATCGAGCGCACGGAGGCCGCGACGCGCGAGGGCCGCATGCTGGAGCGCGTCGAATATTCTCGTGAGTTCTATCGACTGCTCGCGGCGTCGACGGGCAACAAAGTCATCGGAATGATCGTCCATTCCGTCACAGAAATTCACATGAGATTCGTTTACGCGAAGGTCGCGTCTTCCGGCGCTTCAACGCCGAGATTAGCTGAAAAGCGAATGGCCTTTCTGTCGGCCTTGCGCGCACGCGACGCTGCGACTGCCGCGCGCCGAATGCGCACGCATCTCGACTATGTCCATCGCATGCTGCAGGCCGACCCCGGCGCGATGTCGCTCCAGATCGCGTTGGCGGAAATGGGACCGCTGGCAATTGCGCGGAGAAGCACGCAATGAATGGAACTTCTGATCCGACGGCCTTGCCTCTTTCCGGATTGCGTGTGCTCGATTTCTCGATCATGCTCGCGGGCCCATATTGCGCACGGCTTCTGGCAGACGCCGGCGCGGAGGTCATCAAGATCGAGCCGCCCGAAGGCGACGACATGCGTCTTCGCACGCCGCTCCGAGAGGGTTTCTCGTCGTATTTCGGCCAGCTCAACGCTGGCAAGCGGAGCGTCGCGCTCGACCTTAAATGTCGTGAAGCGATTGAGATCGTCGTAGAACTCGCACGCGATGCGGATATCGTTGTCGAGAACTTCAGGCCCGGCGTGATGGATCGGTTGGGGCTCGGCTATGAATCACTGCGTGCGATCAACCCTCGATTGATCTTTTGTTCAATCTCAGGCTACGGCCAGACGGGCCCTGATGCGCAACGCGCTGCGTATGCAATGATAGTTCACGCGGAAAGCGGCTTCGATCGCACATTGATGCGGTATGCGGGCGACAGAGACCGACCGGCCGCAGGCGCTGTCTTTGTCGCCGACGTCTTTGGCGGCGTGTTCGCCTATTCAGCCATTCAAACCGCCCTCGTGCACCGCAATCGAACCGGACAAGGGCAAAACGTCGATGTCTCGCTCATGGATTGCATGCTCAATCTTCTGATTTACGAAATACAGGAAGCTCAATTTCCTGCGCAGTCGGCCCGACCGACGTATGGTCCCGTGCGCGCCGGCGATGGCGACATTCTCATTGCGCCGATCACACCGCGAAATTTCGCAGCGCTGTGCGAGACGACGGGTCAAAAGGACTTGCTGAACGATCCGCGATTTTCACGCATCGCGCAACGCAGCGCGAACTGGACAGAACTGATGACGATCGTCGAGAGGTGGACTTCCGGCCATAGCGTCGAGGACTGCCTGACCGCACTCAACGCAGCAGGCGTGCCCTGCGCCCGCTACAACGACCCAGCCGCAGCACTTGGCGATGAGCATCTCAATCAACGAGAGTTGTTTTCGCGGGTCTTCGATGGCGCCGGCGTCTTTCTCGGCGTGAACGCGCCATGGAAAATGTCCGCGTGCAATATAAGAATCAAAGACGAAGTGCCCACGATCGGCGCTGATACGCATGACGTTCTTTCGCGGCTCGGCATGTCAAATGAAAAGATGCAGCGGTTTGCCGAAGCGGGCGCGTTCGGCGCGAGAGCTCTGGGTCCGCGGGCGAAGTAATTCGTGTCTATGGAGGAATACATGTCGAACTACAGTCGCTACGAATGCCTGAAGATCGATGTCGCCGACAAAGTCGCGACCGTCACGATGTACCGCCCGGAAGCGCGCAACGCGATAAATCAAAAGCTTATTCGGGAATTGCGTACGATTTGGGACGATCTTGCCGACGATCATGCCGTGAACGTCGTCATTCTTACCGGTTCCGGCGACTATTTCAGTGTCGGAGGCGACGTGAAAGCGATGTCTGAACGACCAGGCGGCGACGTGCTAGAAGAAGGCGAAGTGCACGATCCAATGATCAGCCGGCGCATCGTCAATCGGCAGCTCGAACTCGACAAGCCGATCATCGCGGCGATCAACGGCGACGCTATCGGGCTTGCGGCTACCCACGCGCTGCTCAGCGATATTTCAGTTATGGCGGACGACGCCCGGATCGGCGATACACATGTCTCGCGCGTCGGGCTCGTCGCCGGCGACGGCGGAACGATCATATGGCCATTGCTTGTCGGGATTAACAAGGCGAAAGAATTTCTCATCCGCGGCACGTTGCTGAAAGGTCCGGAAGCCGAGCGCCTTGGACTCGTGAATCATGTCGTACCGCGTTCGCAAGTCATGGCCAAAGCGCGCGAAATCGCAATCGAACTGGCCAACGGGCCGACATGGGCGATCCGCTGGACAAAGCTGTCGATCAACCAAATTGTGAAAGATCGCGTCAACATGCTGCTCGAAGCTTCGATGGCGCTTGAACAGGTCACATTCGAGACAGCCGATCACAAAGAGGCGACGACGTCCTTCAAAGAGAAACGCAAGCCGAAATTCGGGCAGGGTTGACGCTGCAGCTATGCCTAATCGGCCGACCGATCTCCTTCATACGATCCTGCGCGATTCGGTCCGCAGCTATCTCTCGCAGGCCTGGGCTCCGGAAGGCGACGCCGGGCGCGCGGCCGACAGCGCCGAATTGGTCAGGGTATGGAATGGCCTGATTGATCTGGGTCTGTGGGTTCTGGGGACCGACACAGAATACGGCGGCGTGCGCGAAATCACCGTTGTGATGGAGGAACTCGGTCGCGCATCTTGCCCTGCGCCCATGCTTCCCTGCGTTCTCGTCAACCGCGCTTTCCGGAACACCAATGCCCCAGTCGCAATGGCGCTGTTGGCGAAAATTCACGCCGGCGAGGCGCGCGCGGCGTTCTCATTCGGCGCGTGCGATCCTGATCTCTGCGCTGGGAACATTTTTATTCAGGATGGCGTCGCTACCGGCAAGTTGCGTTTTGTCGAGGCAAACGAGGCGACGCATCTGATCGTCATCTCAGGCATATCTGACATCGCTATCGTCGATCTGAAAACCAGTGGCGCAACCATCACGCCGACGCGCGCGCTCGGCGCGTCGGGCCTCTCCGAAATTGACCTCAGACAGACGCCTTGCGATAGGCTTCCGCTTGCGCCCGGATCTGTCGACGACCTACTTATCGTTGCAAAGCTCGCGCTCGGCGCGCGCGCTTATGGCGCGGCGCGGCGCTCTTTCGATCTGGCGGTTTCTTACGCCGGAGAACGGCGGCAGTTCGGCGAGCCGATCGGCAAATTTCAGGCGATTCAGCATAAACTCGCAAATTGTCTGATTTCGCTCGAGGGCGCTCGTCTAACGATCAACAATGCAGCACGCCTTTGCGACGAGGATGATGCGAACTGGCGCTATTTTGCGCTATCCGCAGCCGCCTTCGGGGGCGACTCCCTGCGGCAGGTTTCACTCGAGACGCACCATACGTTCGGCGCTATCGGCTATGCTGAGGAGCACGAAGCGCCGCGCCATTTCAAGCGCGTGCATCTCGACACGATCGCTCTCGGCGGCGCCGTGGACGCGCGGCGGCGGATAGCTGCACTGCTTCTCGACGGAGATGGCGCACGACTTCCCGAATGCGATCTCGGCGAGTCCGGAAACGCGCTACGCGACGAGGTTTGCGCTTGGCTCGAAATCAATTGGAGCGGCGAACGAAAGGCGGCGTTCGACGCGCAACCCTTCTCCAAACGTGAATTCGATGCCGAATTCGCGCGCGCCCTTGGCGCAACGGGGTGGATTGGACTCGGGTGGCCGCGCGAATTCGGTGGGCAAGCGCGAGGCCCGCAGGAGCAGATCGCCTTTATCGAAGCCATGGAGCGCTTCGAAGCGCCGCGAATCGGCGCTGCGATCCAGGCGAATGCGATTATTATGTTCGGTACGGCTGAACAGAAGGAGAAATATCTACCGGAAATTCTCGCCGGCGAAGCGATGTACGGCATGGGCTATAGCGAACCGAATGCAGGCTCGGACCTTTCCGCCATTCGTACGACAGCTGTACGCGACGGCGACGATTGGGTGATCAACGGGCAAAAGATTTGGACCACCACCTGGTGGGGCAAATACATGTATCTCGCCGCGAAGACCGATCCCGCGGCGAAGCCGCCGCATGCAGGCCTCAGCATGTTCATCGTGCCGATGACGACGCCCGGCATCACGGTGCGGCCGGCAGCAACCATGTACGATGGAACTTTCGCCAATATTTACTACGACGACGTGCGCATTCCAGCCGAGAACATAGTTGGGGAGGAAAATGGCGGTTGGCGGGTGCTGACGGGCGCGCTCGCTTTCGAACGCGGGCTTGTGGGCGGCGGCATCGTGCTCAAGGTCGCCCACGCCTTCGAACGCCTGCGCCAGCGAGTGCGCACGCCGCGTGAGAGCGGCGCACCGCTGGCGCAAGATCCGATCGTCCGGGATCGGCTCGCGAGGCTCGCCGCAGAGATCGAAGTCGGCCGGCGACTGATGATGGAATGCGCGGAGCTTGCCGCGGACGGCGTTACCCCGCCTGACTATGGCGCCATTAGCAAAGTTTTTTCCGGCGAGTTGATGGAGCGCTTCGGAGAAGCGGCGCTCGATATTCTCGGCCTTTGTGGCGTTCTGTCCGAACAGACCCCCGGCGCGATCGACAATGGCCGCTTTGAACAAAACCTGCGTCATTCGTTGATGTGGGTCATCAGCATCGGCACGAATGAAATTCAGCGCAATCTTATCGCACAAAAAGGGCTCGCTCTTCCCCGCTGAGGGAGGCTTACTTGCCGAGAGCTCGGCCTCGCCTGCGGCCGCAGGCGGATTTTGACGACGTGATCGTACCGATCGCGACGCGAGATCTGACCGCGCCTGTTTGGCGGTACGTCAGGAGGGGCGCAACGCGCTCCTGCACCCTGCGCGCTTCCGCATCGCGATGCCGGAAGACAAAAAAAATGGTCGGAGTGAGAGGATTCGAACCTCCGACCCCCTCGTCCCGAACGAGGTGCGCTACCAGACTGCGCTACACTCCGATTTTGCTCACGCACCCAAGGGGTGCGGGCTGCGGTCTTATAGTCACTGAACCTGCACGCGGCAAGCCTTGTCAGCGCCGTTTTGCGGTGGACTTGAGCAACGGCGACGGGGTTGCCGCCGGCTGGCGCCCACACTATGGTCCGCGCGCCGGCGGTCCGCCGGCGTATTGGGGCGTCGCCAAGCGGTAAGGCAGCGGATTTTGATTCCGCCATACGGAGGTTCGAATCCTCCCGCCCCAGCCATCCATTCCCTTGTTACGCAGATTTTGCCGGATCGCTCGCTGAGGCCCGCATTCCGCGGGGGTTTGCGGGCGCGGAGACGGCAGACCGGTCTGAAAAAGGTTTGCTAGGCCGATTTCGACCCTCGGTCTGCAATGCCGATTTCAGATCCCGCCGAGACGGGGCCGAGACGGATTCGCGATTCGTGCAGACCGGTTCGAATGACGGCTGTGCGCGGCGATTTCGGAAGGGTCTTCAGCTTTAGAGGGCGGCTTCCTGCCCAGTCGAGCGACGGGTTTCGCGCAAGCCGACGGATCGCGAGATCGGCGGGGGCGCGTCCCTCGGCAATCGCCTCGATGATGCGCGGCGAGAGGTAGGCGAGCGGCGGCAGGAATCGGACATGCCTCTCCGCGATGATTTCGCGCGCGGCGATCGTGGCGAAGTCGACGGAAGGATCGCAATGGAGTTCCTCGATTCAGGCCTTCGATCTTGCGATGGTCGTCAGACGCGAGGTGCGGTTGGCCTCGGTCAGCTGGCCGTCGTCTGTCGAGGCATGCCTGCGGCCTTTGCGGGGAAGCGTCGCGGGTTCGAACGGTTCGATGATCGCCAGGTCGCCGATCGCGCCTTCGTTGGTTGATGGTTCGGCTTCATGGATGGTGATCGCGATCTCGCTTTCACGCACCTCGGCGCTCAAGATGTTCGATGACGTCGCGGTCGGACGCCGTCGCCGCGATGCGCGATCGTGCGCGCAATACACTGCACACGAGTCGCTCGACATCTTCAGCCGACACGCGCGCAATCGTTCCAGCGTCACTCGGCCGCCGCTGCAGCAGCGCCTGAGACGTGTAGTAGCGGTAGTGCACGCCCTTCTTGTTGGCGTGCGTCGGCGACATCGGGTTGCCGCAGTCTGCCGTTTCAAATGTCCGGTTCACGCTTCGCATTTTGCCAATCTATCCGGCGTGGTAGCGGCCATCGCGATGGTTCACTGCAATAACCGCATTGAGCGCGATGGCGCCGAGCACTGACAAAGCAGCGAGGGTCGGACCAGTGACCTCGAGTCCGAAGACAAGGATTACGAGATCAAACGCCAGTTGAACCATCCCGGCGCGCCACCCGAAGCTTTGTTGGATATAGAGGCTCAGCACGTTGAAACCGCCGAGGCTCGCCTTGTGCCGGATGAATATGAGAATGCCGATCCCCGCAGAAGAGCCGCCGAGGATCGCGGCGAAGATCGGTTGTACGGCCCCGATTTCGATCCAGGCAGGAATCCAATCGACGAGCACGGAAACCAGAGTCACTGCCAGCGCGGTTCGAAGCGTGAACTTCAATCCCATGACCTGCAGTGCGAAGAGGTAGAACGGTAAATTGATCGCGAAGAGGACCGATCCGGTCGGCCAGCCACTCATGTAGCGGATCAGCACGGCCGCGCCTGCTGTCCCGCCAGTCAGCAAGTGCGCCTGCTTGAGCAGAACGATCCCGAAGCCGAAGAAGAGCGCGCCCGTCAGCAGGGCCTGGATGTCCTCGAGCGCCGAGTGTGGCGCGCCCCCGGTTGGTGAAACTGACATTCGATTGAGCTCGACGTAGGGTGACGCGCCTCCTCAGGCGGCAGCCGCCTTGCCCGGTAGTCCAGCGCGCGCCAAGGCGCCGTGCAGCGGCTCGCCGGGCATTTCCGATTGCAGGACTTCGCGAACGGAGACGAGCTTCGGCAGGTCGATGCCGGTCGAGAACCCTTTCGACTCGCAGAGGAAGACAAGGTCCTCGAAAACGACGTTGCCCGTTGCGCCAGGCGCGAAGGGACAGCCGCCGAGGCCGCCGAGCGAACCGTCGAGAATGCGGGCGCCCGCGTCGAGCGCAGCCGCGGCATTGGCGATCCCCATGCCGCGCGTGTCGTGCAAGTGGACCGTAATCGGCCCGCCCCCCAGCTTCACAGCCAGGGCGGTCAGTTCGCCGACCTGCTTCGGACCGGCGTAGCCGACCGTGTCGGCAATGCTGACGGCGTCTGCCCCCGCTTCGAAACAGGCCGCGACAAGGCGCAGAACCTCATTCGGATCGACCGCTCCGGAAATCGAACAGCCGAGCGCCATGGAAATGGCAGGGTGAACGATTGGCCGATGCGCCGACGCATCGCGCAAGGCGCAGAGGCGAGCGATGTCTTCGATCGCCTTTTGACGCGGCCTGCGTGCATTGGCAAGACTGTGTTCTTCCGTCGCCGAGACCACGCAGGCGATCTCGGGAACGCCTGATGCGAGAGCCTCGTCCTGCCCGCGCTCGTTCATGGCGAGAGCTATCCCGTGTGCGTCTGGCAGCGCAGCGACCGTCGCCACGATATCGCGAACATCTGCAAACTGCGGAAATCGCGCCGCCGGCAAGAACGAACCAACCTCGAAATGCCGAACCCCGGCCGCGTGTTCCTCGGCGATCCATCGCTGTTTGCCGCGCGTCGAAGGAAAGGCCTTCACGAGCTGAAGTCCGTCGCGCAGCCCGACCTCGCGCACGGTCACGCGGTCGGCGGGATAAATCTCGGCAACGTCCATCAGGCGGCTCCCCTGGTCGGTTCGGCGGCGCGACCAAGCCCGCTGAGAACCGCATCGGTATCGGCGCCTAGCCTCGGTACAACGAGCTCATCGCCAATGCTTTCGCCGTTCCACTCGATCGGGAGGGCGGGAACGCGGAAAGCCGAGCCATCAGAATTGACCGCATTCACGAGGCCCCCGTGGCGCTGCACATGCGGATCGGCAAACAGGTCTTCCGGGCGATTGATCGGCGAAAAGCAGATGTTCAGGCGGTCGAGTGTCGCCGATAGGTCGGCCAAACTGCGCTTGCCGACGGCAGCGGCGACAATCGGGAGGATGCGCGGGCGGGCGAGAATCCGGTCGGTCGTGTGCGCCAGCGACGGGTCGGCGAGCAGTTCGCCTAGACCGAATTCCGAACAGAACGACCGCCAATGGCCTTCGGTGACAACGCCGATGAAGATGCGTTGACCATCGAGCGTGTCGAAGATGTCATAGACCGGCCAGGCATGCTCGCGTTCGGGCATGGACAGGGGTTTCACGCCGGTCATTTCGTACTGAACCATGTGCTGCGCCACCAGGAACAGGCAGTTCTCGAAAAGGCCGATGCGGATATCTGCGCCTTGCGCTCCACCCTTTCTCTGGTAGAGAGCCGCGACGATCGCGATCGCGCCAAACATGCCGCCCATGATGTCGTTGGCTGAGGAACCGACGCGCTGCGGCTTTTCCTTCGTTCCCGTCATAGCGGCGAGACCGGACATCATCTGCACGACCTCGTCGAGCGCCGGGCGATGTTCGTACGGGCCGGATAGAAAGCCTTTGTGCCCCGCCACGATGAGATTGGGGTGCCGGCGGCGGATTTCTTCTGCGCCGATGCCCTGGCCATCCAGTTGCCCATCCCGAAAGTTTTCGAGAAACACGTCGGCGCTGTCCAGCAGGCGATGCATCGTCTCTCGATCCTCGGGCTGGTCGAAGTCGAGAACGACGCTGCGCTTGCCTCGGTTGAACAGCGGGAAAAAGGCCGTGCCCATGCCGCCGAGTTTACGCGTCTTGTCGCCTTTCGGCGGTTCGACCTTGATCACCTCGGCGCCGAGTTGCGCCAAAATCATTCCGCATGTCGGCCCCATCACCATGTGGGTCATTTCGACAACGCGTACGCCTTCGAGCGGCAATCCGGCGGTCATCCTCGGCTCCTCGTAAATCTCTCCCGATCACAAAGAGGCTACCCTTTCACGAGGGATCGGAAAAATATAAAGTCCAAAACGGTCCGTTCGAAAATCGAGAAGGCTATGGAATCCCGCCAGCTCAAGTATTTCGTCGCCGTCTACGAGCAGCGCAATCTGTCGCGCGCCGCCGACCTCGCAAACGTTGCACAGTCCGCTCTCAGCCATCACATCAGCAATCTGGAGGCGGAATTCGGCACGCCACTGTTCGTACGCAAGGCGCGCGGTATGGCGCCGACCGCAGCCGGCGAGCGGCTCTATGAGCACGCCCGCGGGATTCTGCGGTCGTTATCGGCAGCGGAACGCGATTTGCGTCAGGGCGGCGCCGAGATTTCCGGAGACATCTCGATCGGCATGGCCAATTCCGGTGTGAAGGCGATCGGCGTACCGCTGATGCGCACGATCCTGACCGATTATCCCCGTGTGAAGCTGACTCTGACCGAAAGCCTGTCTGGCACGACCCTGATGAGCCTGCTGTCCGCCGATCTGGATCTGGCGCTCGTCTACAATCCGCCTGCCGACTCGCAGCTGATCGCGGAACCGGTCCTGGAGGAAAAGGTCTATTGCATCGGCCGGCCGGAGGTCATCGGCAAGAGCAAGAAACCTCTGACATTCGACGAGTTCTCCCGCTTGCCGGTCGTGCTCTTGCGCCAGGGGATAACGTCGCGCGCGCTGCTCGACGATCCCGTGCTTCTCAAGCGACTGGAGGCTGGCGCGCTCTTCCAGCTCAATTCGATCACCGCCATTGCGGGCGCGTTGCTCGAAGGATTCGGCTGCGCGGCTGCGACCAAGCTGTTCCTTCAGCAGCACTTGAAAAGCGGCGCGCTCCACGCGCGTGACGTCGTAGACCCCGAGTTGCGCCGGACGCTCTATATCTGCACGCTCGCCGGCCGGCCTGCGACCTATCTGATGGAGGCCATGAAGTCTCTGATACTCAAGCTGGTTGCAGAAGCCGTAGCCAGGAAGGTTTGGGAGGCGCGCTTTCTGGCGGGTCCCTAAGAATTCGAAATTCAAGAACGATCTTATCGATATGTTCTAATGGATTTCACCCTGGGCATGCGCAATCCTTCGCCCGGTCGAAGCCAAAATCGGCCAGGGGAGGAGAAAGCCCAATGACGGCGAATGCGCAGAATTTCGAAACGAGCCTGAGCTCGGAAATCGCCGCGCGCGTCGAGACGTTGGAAGGCGGCGCCTATCTGTGGCGGCTGGTCGTCCTGATCTCGCTCGGCGGCTGGTTTGAGATCTACGATCTATTTTTCACCGGGTATATTGCGCCCGGCCTCGCAAAGTCGGGTCTTCTGACGACCACGACACAAGCCTTCTTCGGCTTTTCGGGTATCGGCGCTTTCGTTGCCGCAACCTTCGCCGGTCTGTTTGTCGGCACCTTCTTTCTGGGCTTCCTTCCAGATCGATTCGGCCGACGTTCGATCTTCACATGGTCGCTGATCGTCTATGCCCTCGCGACGCTCGTCATGGCGTGCCAGACAACATCGGCCGGCGTTCTGATCTGGCGTTTCGTCGCAGGTATAGGCCTCGGCGTCGAGATCGTGACCATCGACGCCTACATAACCGAACTGGTTCCAACGCGAATTCGCGGGCGCGCGTTCGCGGTGAATCAGGCGGTGATGCTTTCCGCGGTCCCGGTCGTCGCCCTTCTGTCATGGTGGCTGGCGCCGCAGGCTCCACTTGGCGCGGAAGGCTGGCGCTGGGTGGTTGCGATCGGATCTATCGCCAGTATGGCGATCTGGATCATTCGTCGGGAAATCCCGGAAAGCCCGCTGTGGCTTGCGCAGATGGGTCGCAGCGCCGAGGCGGAACGTATAATGGCGCAAATCGAGGGCCGCTCAGGTGTGTCCGCGGACCGTAGGCCTGAAGATATCGTTGCGGCAATATCGCCGTCGCGCGCTTTTGGCCAAGGATATGCGACGCTGCTTAAGCCTGGTTATCTCGGCCTGGTTCTCCTCCTCGTAGTGTTCAATCTCTGCCAGGCGTTCGGCGTCTACGGCTTCGCCAATTGGGTGCCGACCCTCCTGGTCGAGAAGGGCATCACGATCACGAAAAGCCTGGAATATTCGTTCATTATCGCGATCGCCTATCCTGTCGCGCCTCTCCTGACGTCGATTTATGCCGACCGCGTCGAGCGCAAGTGGATCATTTGCGGCGCGGCCCTGGCGATTGCCGTCTTCGGGATCCTATTCTCGCAGGTGACCGCCCCATGGATGCTCATCATCTGCGGCGTGATGATTACGGTCGCGAATATGACCATGTCCTACGCCTACCACGCCTATCAGACCGAGGTTTTCCCCACTGCGATCCGGGCGCGCGCCGCGGGCATCGTCTATTCCGCCAGCCGCGTGGCGGCGATGTTCTCCGGCTTCATCGTCGCCTTCATGCTCAAATCGACCGGCGTGGTCGGCGTCTTCGGCCTGATCACCCTCGCCATGGCCATCGTGATCTTATCGATCGGCGCATTCGGGCCGAACGTAAGAAATCGCCAGCTCGACGCGCCGCTCCACTGAAGCGCTGCTGAAGTCTGTTCACGTCGCTCAATGTTCCGGAACGGCGCGCCGCTCCGATTGTCGCAATGCGACTCGCGGAGATCGCTATGAAGATCGAAAAATTCCATCACGTCGCATACCGCTGCAAGGACGCGAAGGAGGCGGTCGAATTCTACAAGAAGGTACTCGATATGGACCTGCTCGGCGCCATCGCCGAGGACCATGTGCCCTCGACGAAAGAGCCCGATCCGTACATGCACATCTTTCTCGACGCCGGGAACGGCAACATCCTGGCCTTTTTCGAACTACCCAATTCGCCGGCCATGGGTCGTGACCCCAACACGCCAGCTTGGGTGCAACATATTGCATTCCAGGTTGGAGAGCTGGCTCAGGTGCTGGAGGCCAAGGCGCGCGCAGAGGCTGCCGGCCTCGACGTCGTTGGCCCGACGGACCACGGCATATTCAAGTCGGTCTACTTCCACGATCCGAGCGGACATCGCCTCGAAGTCTGCGCCTGGACGGCAACACCGAGCCAGGTCAGCCGCATGAATGAGGTGGCCTACGAGATGGTCGAGGAGTGGTCGCGCACCAAGAAGCCGCCGCGACACGCCGCCTGGTTGCATGAGGCCGAGTTCGCAAAGAAATGAGCCAGATGCCCCACCCGAACGACCCGCAATTGCGCTCGTTCATCGACGTAGCGCCCGATTGTGACTTTCCGATCCAGAATTTGCCGTTCGGAATATTCTCGACTCATGGCAATCGGGAGAGGCGTGTCGGCGTCGCGATCGGGGAATTTGTACTCGATCTTTCCATTCTGGAGCGATCGGGACATCTGAAGGCTGCCGACTCT
>JAGWTW010000183.1 GCA_028868735.1 Hyphomicrobiales bacterium
GATTTTCTGGTCGTGGATAGCGCAGGCGCGTTCCTTCTCGACACATCCCGTGAAAAGGCGGGCGAACTCGCCAAGCGGCTTGGCCTCTACAAGCTGCGCGCGAAGGTCGAGATCGCCGACCTGTCAGCCGAAGCGCGCGGGGACGACGGGCTCGCACTCGTGGCTTTGCTCGATGGCGCCGCCGCGCCGGACGGGGCGGTCGCCTTCGACGATCCGCGCGCGGCGGACCTCGGGCGGCGCGCGATCACGCCGCTTCGCCTCGCCCGCGCGATCGGCGGCGACCCGAGGCTCTACGAGGCGCGGCGGATCGCGGCGGGAGCGCCCCGAGGCGGCGCGGATTTCACATGGGGCGACGCCTTCCCGCACGAGGCGAACATGGATCTGCTGCACGGCGTGGCTTTCGACAAGGGCTGCTACGTCGGCCAGGAAGTCGTTTCGCGGATGCAGCATCGCGGGCTCGCCCGCAAGCGCGTCGTCAAGGTGGCGATCGAGGGCGCCGTCGCGCCGGGCGTGCAAATTCGCGCCGGCGATATTTCAATCGGGGCGCTCGGCGATATTGTGGAGGGCAGGGGGCTCGCCACGGTGCGTACGGACCGGCTCGAGGAGGCAGGCGACACGCCGCTGATCGCCGGCGGCGCGCAGGTGCGTGTGATCTGACATGCGGGGCGCTCCCGGGGCGGCTTGCCGCGCCCTGCGATTTCGCTAAGACGGGATATGGCCAAGAAACCCGAACCGCGCCCGGCGATTCGCCACGACGACGGCCTTGCGCGCTGCCCTTGGCCGGGGGTCGATCCGCTCTATGTCGCCTACCACGACAATGAATGGGGCGTGCCCGAATACGATTCGCGCGCCCTGTTCGAGAAGCTGTTGCTCGACGGCTTCCAGGCGGGCCTGTCGTGGATCACGATCCTGCGCAAGCGCGACAATTTCCGCAAAGCCTTCGACGGGTTCGAACCGGCGAGGATCGCGCGCTACACGCCGGCGAAGATCGAAAAGCTGATGGCGAACGAAGGCATCGTTCGCAATCGCCAGAAGGTGGAAGGTTCGGTGCTTTCCGCGAGGGCCTATCTGAAAATCGAGGAGAAGGAAGGCTTTTCCGACTTCCTCTGGAAATTCGTCGACGGCGCGCCGGTGCAGAACCGCTTGCGCGATCTCAACGAAATCCAGGCCGAAACCGAGACGTCGCGGAAAATGTCGAAAGCGCTGAATGAGGCCGGTTTCAAGTTTTGCGGGCCGACGATCGTCTACGCGTTCATGCAGGCGACCGGCATGGTCAACGACCATCTCGTGGACTGCCATTGCCATGCGCGTTGCGCCGCGCTCGCGAAAAAGAAATGAGCCGCGCCGCGCCGCGCGCCTGGCAGCGCATGCTGTCGGGACGTCGCCTGGATCTGCTCGATCCCTCGCCGCTCGATGTCGAGATCGAGGACATTGCGCATGGCCTTGCGCGGGTCGCGCGCTGGAACGGCCAGACGACTGGCCCGCACATCTTCTCCGTCGCGCAACATTCATTGCTGGTGGAGGCGATCGCCTCCGCGCTCGATATCGGCATCGGCCCGCGCGGCGCGCTCTTCGCGTTGCTGCACGATGCGCCGGAATATGTGGTCGGCGACATGATCTCGCCCTTCAAGGCGGTGATCGGCGATTCTTACAAGCAGGTGGAAAACAGGATTCTGTCGGCGATCCTGCTGCGCTTCGGGCTTGCGGCAAAACCCGGCGCCGGCCTTTCGGCGCTCGTGAAGAAAGCCGATCGCGCCGCCGCCTTCTTCGAGGCGACGCATCTTGCCGGCTTCGATCTCGCCGAGGCGCAGAAAATCTTCGGCCGTCCCGAATTTCGCCCGCGCGGGCTCGATGCGCTGCTGGCGCCGATTTCCTCGCAGGAAGCCGAGCGACGCTTTCTCGCACGCTTCCAGATCATCTCGGCGGAGGCCGCATGACCGCTCTCTATGTCTGCCCGTTGAGCCGAATCGACGAGATCGCGACCGCAAGCAACGCGCGATCTCTGGTTACCCTCATCAACGTGGGTACGCCGGTTGCGCGTCCCGCCTGCATCGCCGCCGACCGTCATCTTTTCATCAGCATGTCCGACGTCACGACGCCGATGCAGGGCCACATCGCGCCGGCGCAGGATCATGTCGCCGCGCTGCTCGATTTCGTGCGTGCGTGGGACCGCGCGCACCCCGTTCTCATCCACTGCTGGGCGGGCGTCAGCCGGTCGACCGCGGCCGCTTTCGTCGCCGCCTGCGCGCTCGCCCCGCAACGCGACGAAGCCGAAATCGCGGAGGCGATCCGCGCGGCCTCGCCGACCGCGACGCCAAATGCGCGGTTCGTCGCCGTAGCCGACGACATGCTCCGGCGCGACGGCCGCATGAACGCTGCGGTCGCCGCGATCGGCCGTGGCGTCGACTGTTTCGAGGGCGTTCCCTTTTCGCTCGCGGTGTAGCAGGCGGTCCGCCGCCGCCCGATCCTGTGGTATAGAGCCGGCGCAGGAGTGACGATGACCGACGCCAAGACCATTTCGGAACTGCCGTTCGAGCAGGCCATGAAGCAGCTCGAGGAAATCGTGGCGCGCCTCGAGAAGGGCGACATCAGCCTCGAGGACTCGATCGCCGCCTACGAACGCGGCGAGCTCTTGAAGAAACGCTGCGAGGACCTCCTGAAGCAGGCCGAGGCGCGGATCGAAAAGATCAGGCTCGGCGCCGACGGCAAGCCGGCCGGAACAAGCCCGCTCGACGTGGAGTGACCGCCCGCCTACGCAGGCTGCATCATCACGAAATCGGTGTCTGCGGGCTTTGAGCCGGCCGCGGTCAGCATGGCGTGGACCTGCCCGCGATGGTGGGTCTGGTGGTTGAAGAAATGCGCGACAGCGACCCAGCGCGGCTGCACGACGTCGCGCTGCGCCGCCCGCGAAAACCAGCGCAGATCGCCTGACAGGGCCGCAGCGTCGAGGCCGTCCGCCCAGGCGACGATGCGCGCGTCGAACGCGGCCCGCTTTTCGGTCAGATCGTCCCATTTTTCCACGAAGGTCGTCGAGCCGGGAATGCTGACTTCCGGTTTGGCGACGTCCGAAAAGCGGCTCATCCACATATTGTCGGCCCAGTAGATATGACAGAGCGTCGCGTGGATCGACTTGAAGAAAGCGCCGCGATCGCGTCGGCGCTCGTCGTCCGAAAGCGCGCCGGCGGCGCCGTAGAGGGACTCGTTCTGCCAGCGGTTGTACCGCGCCATGGTCCGCGCAAAGCCGGGATCGATCAACGCCGCGTCCTCCCCGGGGCGCAGAATGACGGCCCGGCCCGCGCCGCTCAACCCTTGCGTGCGCAGGGTGGAAACGCGCGGGCAGCGGGCCGTCGAAGGCCGATCCTGCCGATATCGACAGGAAAGTCCCGCTTCGTCCGCGCGCCAGGGCGCCGCAGAGCTTGCGCAGGCCGCCGCTCGATCCCAAATATGCGACAAGACAGGTGGCGCGGCGCCGTCAGGGCCGCGCCCGATTGGGCTTGAGATATGCGCGATCCTTATGACGTTCTCGGTGTTTCGAAGACCGCGAGCGCGGACGAGGTCAAGAAGGCCTTCCGCAAGCTCGCCAAGAAATATCATCCAGACCAGAACAAGAACGACCCCAAGGCCAAAGAGAAATTCGCGGAGGCGAATACCGCCTACGAGATCGTCGGCGACGCCGCCAAGCGCGGGCAGTACGACCGCGGCGAGATCGGCCCGGACGGCAAGCCGCGCGGTTTCGAGGGATTCGGCGCGGGGCCCGGCGGTTTCCGGCGTCAGGCCGGGCCCGGCGGCGCCGAGCATTTCGAATTCAATTTCGGCGGCGGCTCGCCGTTCGGCGCGAGCGCCGGCGGGGCGGGCGGATTCAGCGCCGGCGACATCTTTTCCGAATTGTTCGGCGCCGGGCGCGGCCGGGGCGGCCGGGCAGGGCCGCCTCCGCGCGGCGAGGATTACGCCGCCACCGTCCTCGCGCCGCTCGACGAGGTCGCCAAGGCCGGCAAGGTGAACGTGGTGCTGCCGACGGGCCGCACGCTGGAGGTCAAGATCCCGCGCGGCGTCGACGACGGCCAGCAGATACGTCTGCGCGGACAGGGACAGCCGAGCGTCCATGGGGGCGAGCCGGGCGACGCCATCGTCACCCTGAAATTCGCGCCGCATCCGCTCTTCAAGGTCGACGGCCGCGACCTCCGGCTCGACCTGCCGGTGACGCTGTACGAGGCCGCGCTCGGCGCGAAAATCGAAGTACCCACCCTTCAGGGCAAGGTCGAAATGGCCATCCCGCCGAATTCGTCCTCGGGCCGGATGCTGCGCCTCCGCGGCAAGGGGTTAGAGGCCGCCAATGGCGTGCGCGGCGATCTCTACGTTTCCCTCAAGATAACGCTGCCCGAGAAAGCCGATCCCGACTTCGAAGCGCTGATGCGTATATGGCGGGATCAGAAAGCCTACGATCCGCGTCGCAACATGTGACCTCTCGTCAGTGCGAGCGTTCGGCTGCGAAGCTGCCCGCGAGCGCCTTCAGCCGCGCGAGCGGAAGCGCGCCGGCCAGGCCGAATTCGAAGCCGTGCGCGCTCCACCCGACCGCGCGGATTTCGCCTTCGGCGCGCGCCGGCCCCGGCGCCGCGGAAAGGGAGGCTTCCGCGACGAGGGCGAGGCGTTCGCCTTCCCCCGTTTCGTACAGAAGAAATGCGGCATTGGCGCTCGTCCCCGGCAGGACGCGCGCGCCGACGAGCCTCAGACCTGCCGCTTCGGGCAGAGCGGAAAGATTCGTGCGTTCAGCGATCCAGGCGCCGAGGGCGACCGGATCGCGCGCGCTCACCTCCACGGGATGCTGGCGGTCCTGGGCATAGGCGCGCCACGCCGCCAGCGCCAGCGTCGGGCCGTCCGATCCCGACTGGACCATCTCGACGTGGATCGGCGCAGCGGGCTGCGGCGCGTCCGCCATGCGCCGGAAGGCGAGCGCCAGACTGCCAGCCAGCATGGCGCCGGCGGCGAAGGCGATCGAAACGGCGAGCGCCCGCCGTCGTCGCAATCGGTGCCGGTAGTCGACGAGGCTGCGCGTCGGAGCGTTCGCCGCTTTGATCGGCTCCTGACGAACTGGAGCGATGATTCTCTCGCGCGCGGGCGACGGGAAGGCGCGTCGCACCGCCTCGTTCTGGGCCCGCCATGTCGCGACGCGCGCGCTTTCGACGGGATGTTCGACGAGCCAGGACGCCACGTCGCGAGCGCGCGCCTCTGCAAGCTGGCCGTCGACATAGGCATGTAGCTCGGCTTCGCTGATGCGGTCCGCAGCTTTCATTGGGGCAGAGGTTTCATTTCACGACGCGCAGATGCGCGACCCGATGCGGGCTCGGCGCCGCGCGCATGGCTTCGAGCC
>JAGWTW010000066.1 GCA_028868735.1 Hyphomicrobiales bacterium
TTCGCCGACACCGAGTTCGGTAATGACCGCGGCAGCGTCGAACTTGGGGTTGGCGCGCATGGTCTCGGCGGCGGCCTGCACGGCCTTCTGGTCGCGCGGCGTGAAGGCGCGCAGGGCGTGCTGGACGCGGTTGCCGAGCTGGCCGAGGATTTTCTCCGGGACGTCGAGCGGGTTCTGCGTCACGAAATAGACGCCGACGCCCTTCGAACGGATGAGGCGCACGACCTGCTCGATCGCCGTCATCAACGCTTTCGGCGCATTGTCGAAGAGGAGGTGGGCTTCGTCGAAGAAGAAGACGAGCTTCGGCTTGTCCGGGTCGCCCACTTCCGGCAGGTGTTCGAACAATTCCGACAACATCCACAGCAGGAACGTCGCGTAGAGCTTCGGCGACCGCATGAGCTTGTCGGCGGCAAGGACGTTGATGATCCCGCGCCCGTCCTTGTCGGTGCGCAGGAAGTCGGCGATGTCGAGCGCCGGCTCGCCGAAGAACTTGTCGCCGCCCTGCGTCTCGAGAACGAGCAATTGCCGCTGTATCGCGCCGACGGTCGCCGGCGCGACGTTGCCGTATTTCGTCGTCAGCTCGGATGCGTGGTCGGCGACGAATTGCAAGGTCGCGCGCAGATCCTTGAGGTCGAGCAGCGCGAGCCCCTGCTCGTCGGCGACGCGGAAAACGATGTTGAGCACGCCTTCCTGCGTGTCGTTCAGCTCGAGCAGGCGCGCGGTGAGCAGCGGCCCCATTTCCGCGATCGTCGCGCGGATCGGATGGCCCTGCTCGCCGAACACGTCCCAGAACACGACGGGGAAACGGTCGGGCGTGTAGGAAATTCCGAGATCCTGCGCGCGCTTCGTCAGCGCCGGCCTGGAATCGCCGGGCTGCGAAATGCCGGAAAGATCGCCTTTGACGTCGGCCGCAAACACCGCCGTGCCGGCGTTGGCGAAGCCCTCGGCGATCTTCTGAAGGGTCACCGTCTTGCCGGTGCCGGTCGCGCCCGTGACGAGCCCATGGCGATTGCCGAGCGGCAGGTTGAGATATTGCCAGGCCGGACCGCTTTTCCCGACGAGAATCTTTCCATCGACCTGAGTTGGATCGCCGGCCACGGACCTCTCCATCACTGTGGGCGCAAGGCGGGCTTATATGGCAGATTCCCGGCGTTCGCCACCGCGCGCGCCTGCGGGCCGCGCGCGATCCGGCTGCGTCGCGCTTGCCTTTTGTCGTGGGTAACGCGAAAAGCGACGCGCCGTTTCGGGCGAGTCCGCGCTGCACGGCGCACGTTTTTTCGGGGTCCACTATGGAAGAGCTCATCCAGCGCATCACCGCGGCCACCGGCCTCGATCCGCAGGTCGCCCGGCAGGCGGTCGGCATGATCCTCGGCTTCATCCAGAAACATGCGCCCGAAGGCGCGATGGGCGATCTTCTGAAATCGATTCCGGGCGCATCGGAGGCCGTCGAATCCGGCGCGGACGCCGGCGGCGGCGGCCTCATGGGCAAGCTCGGCGGCATGCTGGGCGGGATCGGCGGCGGCGCCGGCGGCCTTATGGCGCTGGCGGGCCAGCTTCAGGCCAAGGGCCTCGACATGGGCCAGATGAAGACCGTCGGCCAGCAGATCTTCCAGTACGGCGAAGAACAGATCGGCCCCGACAAGGCGCGCGAGGTCTTCAAGAATATCCCCGGCCTGTCGGCGATGATGTGACGCCGCGCGACTGATTGCTTCGTTCTCGGCTTTTAGAAAACGCAGCCGGGCTCTACATCGCAGCCAGCGCGGCGAGCCCGTTCAGGACGGCCGCCGGGCGAAATTCGTGATATTCGTCCGGCGCGCTGCTGCGATTGATCCACACCGCGCGAAAGCCGAACCTGGCCGCGCCCGCGACATCCCAGCGATTCGAGGACTGGAATGAAACCTTGTCCGGCTTCAGGCCGTACTTGCGCTCGACGAGTTCGTAGACGCGCGGATCGGTTTTGAAAGCGCCGACGGATTCGACGGACAGGGATTCGTCGAGCAGATCGCCGAGCCTTGCTGACCGAACTGCGCTTTCGAGCATGGCCGGCGTGCCGTTGGAGAGAATGACGAGCCTTGCGCCGCGGTCCTTCAGGGCTTGCAGCGTCGGCGCGACGTCGGGAAAGGCGTCGAGCGTCTGGTAGGCAGACAACAGTTTCTCGCGGGCGTTCGGCGAGACGCCGCCGCACCGCGCGGCCGCGAAGTCGAGCGCTTCTTCCGTCAGGGCGGCAAAGTCGCGATGCGCGCCCATCAGCGAGCGCGTCCAGGTATATTCGAGCTGCTTCGTGCGCCACAGTTCCGACAGGCGATCGGCCTCTGCGCCGACGAGCGCGCGATGTCGCGCGACGGCTGAATGGACGTCGAAAAGCGTGCCGTAGGCGTCGAACACGTAGAGCGGAAACGTCAAGCGCCGGCCTCCGCCTGTTTCGATTTGGGATTGGCGCGTCGGCGAGCGCCGCGCAACGCGGACAAGTCGAGACGCAGAATTTTCGCCGCGACGAGAAAAGCGGCAAGGTAGGCCAGCGCCCCGGCGAGTCCGAGAATCGCAAGCTGGAGCTCTGCGACGAAGCGGCCGGCGCGCTCCGCCAGGGCGAATGCAGGCGCCTCGCCGAAAAATGCGACGCACGCGAGAACGCCGGAGGCCATGAGCGACGCCCCGGCGACCTTCCAGAAGACCGTGCTCGGTTGCATGTGGCCGCGCTTCAGGGCGAGCGCGACGAGAATGCCGAAATTGATCCATGCGCCGAGTGCGGTGGCGAAGGCGAGCCCGGGCGCGCCCCAGCTTTTGTACAGCACGAGCTTCAGGCCCACGTTGAGCGCGACAGCGGCGAGCGATGCGACCATCGGCGTGGTCGTGTCTCCGCGCGCCTGGAACGAGGCGCGCGCGGAAGCGATCAGCACGATCGCGAGCAGGCCGATGTCGTAGGCGCCGAGCACGCGCGCGGCGGCGTGCGCTTCCTCGATCGTGAATTTGCCGCGGACGAATACCGCCTGCATGATCAGATCAGGGATCGTCAGAAAGGCGACGAAGAACGGCGCTGCGAGCGCGATCGTCAGGGCCATCGTGCGGTTCTGCGCGCGCAGCGCGGCGTCGGGCGCGCCAGCGGAGATCGCACGGCTCATTTCCGGGAGCAGAACCGTGCCGGCTGCGATGCCGATCACCCCGATCGGCAATTGATAGATGCGGTCGGCGTAATAGATCGACGACGGGCCGCCGGTCGGCAGCATCGACGAGATGATCGTGTCGGCGAACATCGCGATCTGCACGCCGGCCGATCCGATCACGGCAGGCCCCAGCGCCTTGAAGAACTGCTTCGTGTCGGCGTCCCATCGCGGTTTCAACGGCGCGCTCGCAATCCCGGCCCGGCGCGTCGCGAAGGCAAGTTTCAGATATTGCAGGAGGCCGGAGACCGTCACGCCCGCCGCGGCGGCATAGCCCGCGTTCGGAAAGAACCAGGCGAGCGCGAGCGCCGCCATCATCGTCACGTTCAGCAGGACCGGCGCGAACGCCGCCGCTGCGAACTTGCCGTTCGCGTTGAGCGCGCCCGACTGCAGCGTGACCAGCGTAATGAAGAGCAGGTACGGGAAAGTGATCCGCGTCAGCGCGACCGCCAGGTCGAATTTTTGCGGATCGCTGCGAAAGCCCGGCGCCAGCAGATCGACGAAAAACGGCGTAAACGCCCACGCGAGCGCGAGCAGCACGATCTGCGCGGCGAGCATGAGCGTGAACATGCGGCCGGAAAAGCGTTTCGCTTCGCGGGCGCCTTCGGTCTCCAGGACGCGCGAATAGGAGGGGACGAAGGCGGCGTTGAAGGCGCCTTCGCCGAAGATCGCGCGAAAATGGTTCGGCAATCGGAACGCGACGACGAAGGCGTCGTTGACAAGGCCGCCGCCGAGCACGGCTGCGAGCATCACGTCCCGGAAAAAGCCGGTAAGCCGCGACAGCAGGGTGAAACCGCCGACCGACAGCAGGTTGCGGATCATTCGGCGGCGCGCCCCATGCCTTGCTGGCTGTCGATCCTCAATTCCTGCTCGTCGACCGAGAGGTGACGGGCGACGATGTAGAGCGGCCGGCCTTTCACTTCCGCGAAGATGCGGCCGATATATTCGCCGATGACGCCGAGCGACAGCAGCTGCACGCCGGCGAAGAACATGACAGAGACGATCAGCGAGGCGTAACCCGGCACGTCGACGCCGGACATCATGGTGCGCGCGATGAAATAGGCGGTCGCGGTCAAAGCGAAGAACGAAATCGTCATGCCGATGAAAGTCCATACCTTTAGCGGCAGGGTCGAGAAGGACGTAAGGCCGTCGAGCGCAAAGCGCGTCAGCTTGCCGTAGGAGAATTTCGATGCGCCGTTCGCGCGCTCGGCGACCGCGAACGGGACGCCGATCGACTTGAAACCGATCCAGGCATAGAGACCCTTCGAGAAGCGCGCGCGTTCGCGCATCCGCAGCAGAGCATTGACGGCCTTGCGGTCGAGCAATCGGAAATCGCCGGCGCCCGGCGGCAGCGGCGTCTCGCCGAATTGCTCAAACAGCGTGTAGAACCGTCTCGTCAGCGCGCGTCGCAACGGAGCGTCGCCCATCCGGTCCGTGCGCTGGCCGTAGACGTTCTCGTAGCCCTCGCGCCATTTGGCGATCATCGCCGGAATGACTTCGGGCGGGTGCTGGAGGTCCGCATCTATGATGACGACCGCGCGGCCGCGGGCGTGGTCCAGACCTGCGGCGATCGCCACCTCCTTGCCGAAGTTGCGGCTGAACGAAATGGCGTCGACGCGTGGATCGGCGTCGCGTGCGGCGCAGAGCGCGGCCAGCGTGCCGTCGCTCGACCCGTCGTCGACGAAGACGATTTCGAAGGAGGCGACACAGGTCGCGAGCGCCGCGGCGAGCCTGCGGACGAGTTCGCCGATGTTCGCCGCCTCGTTGAAGACGGGAACGACGACGGTCAGTTCTGGCGCGGGGTTCGCCTTCGACGGCACGGTCTTCTCCTCGAAACGCCGCTGACCTCTTGCGCGGCGTCATTGGGCGAGACTGACAACTAGGCGCGGGCGCGAAAATGCGCAAGAACGAGGCGACGCCTGGCGGATAAAGGCAGCGCGACCGGTTAATGGCGAATCTGAATTTCGTTTTGTGCGCCGACGATTTCGGCATGAGCGAGGCGGTGAGCCGCGGCCTGCTGGAGGTTGCGGCCGCCGGGCGCATAACTGCGGCCTCGGCCATGACATCCCTGCCGGACTGGCCTCGCGCCGCCCGGGACTGGAGCGCGACGCGACCTGCGGCGGACCTCGGCCTCCATCTCACGCTCACGGCAGGCGCGCCGCTCGGAGCTATGCCGCAATTTGCGCCGTCCGGGGTGTTTTCGGGGCCGGGCGCGCTGGCGGCGGGCGCGCTCGCCGGCACGCTGCCGCTCGAGGAGATCGAAGCCGAGATAGGTCGGCAGATCGACGCCTTCTGCGACGCGCTCGGCGCGACGCCGACCCATGTCGACGGCCACCAGCACGTTCACGTCCTGCCGGGCGTCCGCGATGCGTTGTTCGCCGCGCTATCGCAGCGCGGACTGACGCAGGCCGTTCTGCGCGACAGTTCCGACAGGCCGCGGCGAATCCTGCGGCGGGGCGCCTTTGTCGCCAAGGCGACGAAGGTCAACGCGCTTGCGCTCGGCTTCCGCCGCGCCGCCGGCCGGATCGGATTCGCGCTCAACGACGGCTTTGCCGGCTATTCGGACTTTTCGGCGCGGTATGACGCGGCGCAATTTGCGGCCTATCTCGAGGCGCCGGGCGTCCGGCACCTCGTCATGTGCCATCCCGGCCGCGTGGACGACGCGCTGCGGCGCCTCGATCCGGTGACCGAAGCGCGGGAGGCCGAACTTGCCTTCCTGATGTCGCCGGCGTTCACAGAACTTCTGGCGGCGCGGGGCGCGGCGCTCGTCCGATTTTCCTCTTGGCTAACGCGCCCTTAACTGGCTCGGGCGAAACTCCGCGCGAAAGCTGGGAGTGGCGCGGGCGCGCCGCCGGGAACCTTCATGCCGCTGACGCTCATCAAACGCAGGACCGCGACGGAAAAGCGGGATTCGCTTCAGAACAACGTTTCGAGCGCCGCGACCGCCACGGTCGCCGTAATCATCCTGCTCGGCGTGTCTTTCGCGTCCTGGGTCGGCTGGCAGCGCGCGCGCCGCGATCTCGCTGACCGGGCGCATTATTATGCGGGCGTGATGACGCGGTCCTTCGCCGCCGCGACCCGCTCCGGCGATCGCGGGAGCGCCGAGCATCTCCTCGCGGGTCTGCTCGCCGATCCGTCGGTCTCGGCGGCCGCAGTCATGGCCGAGGACGGCAAACCGCTGGCTTTCGTATCGCGCTCTCCGGCCTATTCGCTGCAAACGCTGTCCCGGCTTGTCGGCCGCAAGGGCGACGCTGCCCAAGGGGCAATCTCCGTCGCCGGAGGCGCCGTGGTCGTCGATCCGTTCGGCGACGCCGGCGGTCGATCGGGGGAGGCGGTGATCGCCGTCAACTACGGCGAGGTCGACATGGCCGCGCTCGGCGACGCGCTTTTCCTGCTTGCGGAAGGGCTGATAACCATCGCCGCCGTCGCGATCGCGCTGCATCGCCTGATGGGCCGCATCGTGTCGCCGCTGGACCGGCTCGCCGACGCCATGCGTGCGATCGCCGACGGGAACCTTTCGGTCAAGGTGCCGCATCGCCGTCGCAACGACGAGGTCGGCAAGATCGCGCACGCGCTGGAATTCTTCAGGCATAGCCTGGTCGAGCGCCAGCAATTGCAGGTGGACGCCGAATCGCGCCGCGGTCAGGACGACACCCGCCGGGCCGATCTCGAGGCGATGATCGCCTCCTTCCGGCGCGGCGTCGGCGGCGCGCTGGCCCAGGTCGGCGCGCATACCGACCAGATGTCGCTTGCCGCCGACAGCCTGACCGCGATCGCCCGCCACAGCAAGGATCGCGCGGACGGCGCGGCGGCCGGCGCGTCGGAGGCCTCGGAGAACGTCGAGACCGTCGCGCGCGCATCGGAGGAACTGTTCCAGTCGATCACCGAAATCGAAACGCAGATCGGCCTCGCGCGCGAACACGTCCAGATCGCGGCCGCGACGACCGAGAGCACGTCCGGCGCCATTATCGGCCTCGCTGAAAAGGCGACGGCGATCGGCGAGATCGTGGGCCTGATCCAGGCGATCGCGGCTCAGACCAATCTGCTGGCGTTGAACGCGACCATCGAGGCCGCGCGCGCCGGCGTCGCGGGCCGCGGCTTTGCGGTCGTCGCGCAGGAGGTGAAGGCGCTCGCCGGCCAGACCGCGCACGCCACCGAGCGCATCGCCGAACACGTCGCCGCCATTCAGGCCGCGACGACCTCGTCGGTGGACGCCATCGGCACGATCGCCACGACGATGAAACAAGCTGAAAGCTTTACAGCCAGCATCGCCGTCGCCGTCGAAGAACAAGCCGCCGCCACCAACGAAATCGCGCGCAGCGTCGCCGAGGCGGCGCGCGGCGCCGAACGTGCCGCCGGCAATATGCGCGAACTGAGGTCGGCGGTTGGCGAGACGGATCAGTCCGCCGCGCAAGTTCATCAGGCGACCGGAGACGTGACGTCCGAGATGCGTCGCCTCAGCGAGACCATCGAAAGCTTCCTGTCGCGCGTAGCTGCCGCCTGAGAAAGAAAAAGGGCCCGGTCGCCCGGGCCCTCGCTTGATCGCTGCGGCGCAGGATCAGCGCGTTTTCTGGAACATTTCGTCGACGTATTCCCAGTTCACGAGGTGATCGAGGAAAGCCTTGATGTAGTCGGGGCGACGATTG
The DNA here is from genome assembly GCA_028868735.1 of Hyphomicrobiales bacterium. Classification (GTDB taxonomy): domain Bacteria; phylum Pseudomonadota; class Alphaproteobacteria; order Rhizobiales; family Beijerinckiaceae; genus JAJXWB01. The sequence goes on from JAGWTW010000066.1 coordinate 7,805, forward strand.
CGATAGTCGATGTAATAGGAGTGCTCCCATACGTCGCAGCCGAGAATGGGCGTCGCGCCATGCACGAGCGGGTTCTCGCCGTTCGGCGTTTTCATCACGACCACGCGCCCATCCTTGACGGCAAGCCACGCCCATCCGGAACCGAACTGGCCAACGCCCGCCGCGACGAAATCTTCCTTCATCTTCGCGATGGAGCCGACCCCGTCGACGATCGCCTTCTCGAGCGCGCCGGGCATCTTGTCGCCGCCGCCGTTCGGCTTCATCCACTTCCAGAAATGAAGGTGATTGTAATGTTGGCCGGCGTTGTTGAAGAGCGGCGCGTTCTTCCCGAAAGATCCCTTCACGATCTCTTCGAGCGACTTCCCCTCCAGCCCGGAATCCTTCAGCAGGTTATTGCCGGCCGTCACGTAGGCCTGATGGTGCTTGTCGTGATGATATTCGAGAGTTTCCTTGGACATGTAGGGCTGAAGCGCCTCGTAAGAATAGGGAAGCGGCGGCAACGTAAAAGACATGATCGAGACTCCCGAATTTCGCAGGATGCGCGGCATTTTGGCGCGGTCCGGCCTACTTATCTAGGGGGCGAACTTGGCTGCGGCAAGCGCGTCATGAATCGCGACAGTTTTGCGATGGAGGGATTGCGACCTATTCTGTCGCGGGACGGATGAGGAGCTGATTCCTTGAAAAAGGCCATAGACGCCCTGCTGCTCGTGCTGGGGCTGGCGCTCGCGCTCGCAGGCTTCTGGTGGATGTGGACGGGGTGGGACATCGTCCAGGCCGAGCGCGGCTGGGCGTCCGTCATCGCAGGTTCGGTCATGTTGTCGGGCGGGCTGATCACCTTCGCGATCGCCTGGAGCGCCTTCAGCAACCGCGGGGCGCCTGTCGTTGTCGCCTCCGCGCCGCCCGCATTCGCGCCGCCGGTCGAGGTTGCGCCGCGCCGCGATGCGGCCATCGCGACCGGCATGACGGCCGTCGCCGCCGGCGCGGCGGGCGCTTTCGCGTTGCACGAGAGGGCCTCTTCGCCGGAGGACCAGGAATCGCACAGTCCGCTCGAACACCCCTCCGAACACGTCGAACAGGGTTACGAGGAGGAGCCGGCGGTCGCGGACGTCGCCTGGCGCGCCGAGCCTGAAACCGAGCCGCCGCTCGCGCGCCGTCCGACGCTGGACGAACTCGTGCGCACTGCGATCGAGGAGCGTCCAGATGCGCCCGTCGATCCCGATCGCGCGTCCGAGGACCGCGCCGAGGATGTCACATGGCGCGAGCCGATCGACGACGCGACGCTCGCAAGCTTGCCCAGTGACGTTGAATCCTCCACTGATCGCGCTGGCGCCGCGCACCAGGTCCAGTTTCCATTTGCGCACGACGAGTCGGCCCGACTTGCCGATCATGTCGCGCACGAACCTCTCCGAGGCCCCGTTCTTCCGAGCGAAGCGTACGAAGAGCCGACGCACGCAGCGCAACCGACCGAAGACGCGTCGTCCGGCGACGAAGCCTTCGAGGACGAGCGCCCGCCGGTCGAGCCTTCTGAGGAGCAGAAGGCCGACCGCCATACGCCTTCGCATCATCCGCATTCGCTCGATGCGCAAGAGCATGACGAGGCGCCGTCGGCGCAGGACCCGAACGAAGACTGGCCCGCTCACAGAGAAAACGACTTCGGACCGGAAGCCGAGGCCGCGCGCCACACGCCCGAGCACGAGCCGGAACCGTCGCACTCCCAGCATAAGCCGCCTTCAATCACCGGGCGCTACTCCTCGGGCGACACGAATTACATCATGTACGACGACGGTTCGATCGAGGCTCAGACGCCCGACGGCGTGATGCGGTTTGCCTCGTTGCTCGAACTCAGGCGGTTCGTCGAGCAGCAGACCTGAAAGCGCCGCCGGCTGCGGCGAGTGCGAAAGCCTGTTGCAGCGCGACTTCGCCGAGACGGTCGAACCGGCCCGACGCGCCGCCATGTCCCGCGTCCATGTTTGTGCGCAGCATGATCGGCCCGCCTCCCGTCATGCGTTCCCGCAGACGCGCCACCCATTTCGCCGGTTCCCAATATGTGACGCGGGGATCTGTAAGACCCGCCAGCGCCAGGATCGGCGGATAGACCTGCGCTTTGACATTGTCGTAAGGCGAATACGACAGCATTCGGCGAAATGCTTCGGCGTCTTCGATCGGATTGCCCCACTCGAGCCATTCCGGCGGCGTGAGCGGGAGGTCTTTGTCGAGCATCGTATTGATGACATCGACGAACGGCACGTCGGCGATGATCCCCGCGAAAAGATCGGGCGCCATGTTTGCGACCGCGCCCATCAGCATGCCGCCTGCGCTGCCGCCCTGCGCGACGATCCGCCCTCGCTCGGTCCAGCCGTCCGTCACCAGTTTCTCGCCGGCTGCGACAAAGTCGGAAAAGGTGTTCGGCTTGTTGGCGAGCTTGCCGTTTTCGTACCAGCTCCAGCCCTTGTCGGTTCCCCCGCGCACATGCGCGATCGCGTAGACAAAGCCGCGATCGACCAGCGACAGCCGGTTTGCCGAAAAACTGGCGGGCATTGCGTAGCCGTAAGCCCCATAGCCATAGAGCAGGCAAGGCGCGGGCTTCCTTAGATCCGCGCGTGCGAGAATCGACACGGGAACATCAGCGCCGTCGTGCGCGCGCGCAAAAACTCGGCGCGTCACATAGCGGGCCGGATCATGGCCCGAAGGGATTTCCTGACGTTTGCGCAACACGCGCGTGCGCGCGTCCATATCGTAGTCGTATGTCTCGTCGGGCGTCGTCATCGAGGAATAGACGAAACGAAGAATGTTCGTGCCGTATTCGATGCCGCTCTCAATACGCAGCGAATAGGCCTCTTCCGCGAAGGCGATTTCGTGCTCCGCGCCGGTTGCGATCTCGCGCACCACGATCCGCGGCAATCCATTCTCGCGTTCGAGTCGCACGAGATGGCGTTCAAAGACGGTGAAACTGACGATCATCCTTCCGCGCCTGTGCGCCACAAGGTCACGCCAATTGTCGCGCGATGGATTGGCGAGCGGAGCCTCGACGATCTTGAAATCTTCCGCGCCATCGGCGTTCGTGCGAATGAACAGCTTTTCGCCGTGGTGCTCGACCTCATACCGGATTTTTCGTTCGCGCGCTGCGACCATGCGCGCAGGTTGCGTCGCATCGTTGAGATCGGCGAGCCAGCACTCTGCCGAATCGTGATCGCTCATCGAAACAATAGCGAAACGCCCCGACCTGCTTCTGCGCAGATGCACGAACCACGCAGGGGCGAGATCTTCCGCGATCAATACGTCGCTTGCTGGATCGGAGCCGAGCCGTCGTCGGAAAACCTGCGCCGTGCGATGATTGTCGTCGACGCGAACGTAGTAGACTGATCGCGCGTCCTGCGACCATACGACAGTTCCTTCGGTGCGGCGGACGACTTCGCCCGTGTCCTCGCCCGTCTCCAGATTGCGCACCCGGATCGAATAGAGCTCGGATCCCTTGTCGTCCGAACTCCAGCCGAGCAGCCGATGGTCGGGCGAGTGCTCCGCCGCTCCGAGATCGAAGAAAGATTTGCCCCTTGCCTCGGCGTCGCCATCGAGCAGGATTTGCTCCGCGCCTCCCGCGCGCGGTCGCCGGCATACGAGTTCGTGTTGTCCGCCCTCGCGGTAACGAACGAAATATTCGAAAGGGCCATCCGGCCAGGGAACCTGCGCGTCGTCTTCCTTGATGCGACCGCGCAGCTCCCTCGTCAATTCATGTTGCAGATGTTCCGTCGACGACAGAATTGCCGCGCAATAGGCGTTCTCGAGATCGAGATGCGTCCTTATATCGGGCGGCGTTTGCGAGGGATCGGCGAGCACCGATTGCCAGTTCGCCGCTCGCAGCCATGAATATTCGTCGACGATGTCCTGCCCGTGCACACGTTTGGCTTCGGGGCGACGATCGGCGATCGGCGCGCACGGCGTCGTCAGCGGATTGCTCTCTGCCATTTCTTCTATTTCTGTCCTTCGGGCTTGAAGATCATCGCCGTCCCGTTCATGCAATAGCGCAGGCCCGTCGGCGCAGGGCCGTCGGGAAAGACATGTCCGAGATGAGCGTCGCAGCGCGCGCAGCGGACTTCGGTGCGCCGCATGAACCAGCTGCGGTCCTCGTGCTCGCTGACAGCTCCCTTGTTTTCCGGCGCGTAGAAACTCGGCCAGCCCGTACCGGACTCGAACTTCGTCTCCGAGGAAAATAACGGCGCGCCGCAACAGACGCAGACATATTCGCCGGCGCGCTTTTCATCCCAGGAAGGTCCGGTGAAAGCTCGTTCTGTGCCGTGTTCGCGCGCCACCCGATATTGTTCGGGAGTCAGTTGCTTGCGCCATTCGGCGTCGGTTTTGACGATTTTGTCGGTGTCTGCGCTCATGTTGCGCCTCCTCGTCGCGTTACCTAGGCTCTTGGCCGCCATTGAACAAGAGACGTTCGCTATATGGGTAGCGACCGGTTTTTGTTGCAAAAGATACAGATGTCGCGCTGCAAAAGGAGTTTGGCCGCGCATTGCTTGCTTTCGGAAACGCAAAGATCGCAGAAGTCGCAAGCAATGTTCATTCGAATTTTCGAATTTTTACATGTTCACACGTTGATTTGATCGACCGGTTAGAGTAGTCGAGATGTTCTGACAAATCTGATCGCGCCTCGCATGCGTATCCCGAGACGATCAGGCTTGTACTGAAGTCGATTGGTCCGAATTCCCGGGCCATAGCGAGAGATTGCGGCTTATGAGTGAAAACGCGGCGCAGGCCTCATATATCGAACTGGCGGCGGACATCGTTTCCGCATACGTCAGCAACAATTCTGTTCCTGTCGGCGAATTGCCGAATCTTATTCGGGATGTTCATTCGGCCCTGACGCGCGTGGCCGACCATCAGGTCGTCCCGACGGCCGCCGAACCGCTGAAACCCGCCGTGCCGGTGAAGAAGTCGATCACCAACGACTTCATCATTTGTCTGGAGGACGGCAAGCAATTCAAATCGCTGAAGCGGCATCTTCGCACGCAATACAATCTGTCGCCGGACGCCTATCGCGAAAAGTGGGGTCTTCCGCCGGACTACCCGATGGTCGCGCCGAATTACGCCGCCGCGCGCTCCAACCTCGCCAAGCAGATGGGCCTCGGTCAGCAGCGGCGCCGTCGCGGCAAGTAAGCTTTCCCCGTCGAGTCTTTTTCAACCCGGGGCGTCCTTCGACGTTCCGGGTTTTTCATGGCGCGCAGGTGTAAGGAATAAAGAGATTGACAAGGAAAAAAATCGTAATATATATCTGATGCTTGTATGCCGTTTCGAGAAATCGTGTGCAATTTCTGTTGCTAATGAGAATCCTGAAGCGGCGTGGGAGTAGGCCTAATTTCCTTGGAGCCTGATGACGATGCCGCAGCCTAAGCCTGCCGGAGGTTCAAAAATCGGCCGCGACGCGCGGCGGCTGTTGATCGCGCTTTCGGCCGAGAACGCCTCTTGTGGCCGGACAGACCTGCGCGACGGCTTTGTAGCCGTTTCCGCGCCGAAGCACGGCGTCACTGCGATTCTCGCGAGCACGCCCGTCGCGGCGGGTGAGGAGCTTGTGGCGCGCGATCTTGCCGCCTGGTCATCGGGGCGACACGGCAGAACCCTGACCATATTGCCGGAAGGCCGCGCACACGCACGCCGTCTGGCGACGGCGGACGACAACCCGTTTGCCGCCCAGCATCGCAGCCTCGTCGTCAAATCGATAACGCCAGGCGGCGCGCCGGTCACGGTCGACGAGCGAGAAAGCCCGCTCGCCTGGCTCGCGCGGCGCAAGACGCGGGGCGGCGCGCCGTTTCTGTCCGTAGCGCAGCTCGAGGCCGGCGGGCGATTTTCGCGCGAAGTGACGATCGCCCAGACGGTCCCGCGCGTGACGTCCGACTGGTCGGGCGTCGGCGCTTCGGGCGGGCGAGGACCGCAGGAGCTCAATATCAGCGACATGGCGATGGCCGCGCGTCAGCGCCTCGACCGCGCCGCCGCGGCCATCGGACCCGAGCTCTACGGGATATTGTTCGATGTTTGCGGCTTCCAAAAAGGCCTCGAGACCGTCGAACGCGAGCGCGCCTGGCCAGCCCGATCCGGCAAGCTCGTGCTTCGCATCGCGCTCGACAGGCTCGCGGCCCACTACGGGATTGCGTCCAGCGCGCAGGGGCCGGAGAAAGCAAAAGGGCTGCTACGTTGGGGCGCCGAGGATTATCGCCCCTTCATCGATGCGCCTGAGTGATTCTATGCGCGTTGCATCGCCGACCGCGCCTCGGCCTTGATGCGCTCGACCATCGAGCGAAGCCCGTTCGAGCGCTGCGGGGTAAGGTGCGCTCCCAATCCCAGTCGATCGAAAATCGGCTGCGCTTCGGTGGCGACAATGGTCGCGGCGGGCTTGTCGGAGAAAATCGCCAGCGCGAGCGCGACCAGCCCGCGTACGATATGGGCGTCGCTGTCGCCGACGAGATGCAGCACCGGCGCGCCGGCGTCGTCACGGCGGACGATCGTCTGGAGCCACACCTGGCTCGCACAGCCGCGCACCTTGTTCGCCTCGGTATGCGCGGCCGCCGGCAGCGGCTCGAGCGTGCGGCCGAGTTCGATGAGGTAGCGGTAGCGGTCTTCCCAATCGTCGAGAAATTCGAAATTTTCGACGATCTCGGCGAGCGCAGGTTGAGCGGCGGTCTGGTCCATCGCTGTCCTATATCGCGTTCGTTGCGCGCGGCGCCAATCCTCAATCGGCGGATTTCGGGCGATGAAGGCCTCTGGCGGGCTCCGGCTCGCGCGCCAGCGCGATCGCCTGAACGGTCGAAAGGCAGTCGGCCGGCGATTTCGCGCAGATCCCGCTGGCTTTTTCCGCGACCATCGCTTGAGCCTTGGCCGCGTATTGCCGTGTAGCGGCGCGCGCGACCGTCTCCGGGCTTTCTCCGCGCGGCCAGCTCATGCAGTAGAAGACGATCGTCAGCCAGAAGGCCGACTTGGCGATGAAGAACATTCGAACTCCGGCAAATCCGATGCTAGCCGGAACCACCTGCATTTGCGTCAAATGCGCCGGAGCGATTCGACAGGTCGTCGCAACCGCGCGTTAACGCTAAGCCGAGCGCCTGGCCGCCGGCTTGGCAAGGGGTTGAAAACCATAACATCCGGTTTTCATCCGTTTTCCTGCCGCAGGGGTCGCTTTCTGCCGCATTTCGCCCTGCGGGACGCGCATGTTTAGGGTTCACTTAAGAGCGCTCTGCGAAGTTGGCGCGTGGGAGAACAGGGCGCCAGTCCTGCCCCTGGGGGTGAGGCGTGAGCGTCATTTCGGTAATCGAGCAGCGGCTGACTGAACTGGTGATCGCCCAGGCGCCTGCGACGGCGGTAGAGCGGGCGCGGCTTAAGACTTTCGTCGCCGTCCGCCTCGGCTTCACAGCGTTCGTGCTCGTCGCGACTCCGCTCTGGCTGTTGGCCGTATCCACGCCGCCAGTCTGGCAGTGCCTCGGTTTCGCCGCGCTGCTTGCGCCGCTTCTCGCTGTTGTCCTTCTGTCACGCGGCGCGGGCCTGGATTGCGCGCAATACGTTTCGGTTGCGGGCCTGCTCGGCTTCGCGGCTTCGATCGCGATCGGCGGCGCCGATTATTCCGCGCTCGCCTTTGCAGTCATCCTTCTCGCGGTTCTCGAGGCGGCCGCATCTGGAATTCCGCGGCTGCTCGTAATCGTCGGCGCGCTCGCCGCTGTCGGCGCGGCCGCCCTGGCGCTGAACGGCGCCGTGTTCCACGCGCACGGCGTCTCGCAGATCGCCACGGCGTGCCTTCTGGCCGCCATCGTCGGCTATGCGAGCGCGCTTGGTTCGGCGATGGCCCATACGAATGCTGTCGCTACTCTCGGGGAGCGTCGCGAGACGCTTCGGCACGAGGCGCTCGCCCAGACGATCGGCGACCTCGTGGTGCGTCAGGACCGCGACGGATCGGTTGTCCACGCCAGCAACGAAGCGCTGGCTTTGTTCGGCCTCGCGCCGCGCGAGTTGATGGGCCGTGGTCTTTTCGACCGCATTCACGTCGGCGACCGGCCGACGTTTCTCAGCGCCATCGCCGACGCGCTCGATGGCGAGACGACGGTCGCCTGCGTCGTGCGCTTGCGCCGTGGGGTTATGAACGAGTCGGCTTCGAATCTCGCCGAGCCGAATTTCGCCTGGATCGAGATCCGGATCCATCGTCTGCCTCATGAACGCCGCGCGGGCGATCCGCAGGACCGTGCGGCGGTCGTTTCGATTGTCCGCGACGTGACGCGCTCCCGTCAGGTCGAGGAGGAGATTCTCGCCGCGCGTGAACGCGCCGAACAGGCGAATGTCTGGAAGGATCGCTTCCTCGCCAACGTCACGCATGAGTTGCGCACGCCGCTCAATGCGATCATCGGTTTCGCCGAAATCCTCATGAACGAAGACATGGTCCCGACCGACGCGGCGCGTCGCAGGGAATATGCGCAGATCATCCATACGTCGGGCCATCACCTGCTCGAGGTCGTCACCTCCATTCTCGACGTTTCGAAGATCGACGCCGGTTCGTTCGATATCGTCACCGAGCCATTTTCGCTTCCGCCGCTGCTCGACCAGTGCTGCGACATGATGAGTCTGCGCGCCAACAAGGGGGGCGTGGAACTCCGCCGCGATTACGCTCGTGAAATGGACGAACTCGTCGCCGACAAACGCGCGTGCAAGCAGATTATCATCAACCTGATGTCGAACGCCGTGAAATTCACGCCGCGCGGCGGAGCCGTTACCCTGTCGGCGCGTCCGGAAGGAAACAGCTTCGTCATTTCGGTCTCCGACACCGGAATCGGCATATCGGCCGGCGATCTCGAGCATATCGGAGCGCCCTTCTTCCAGGCGCACAACACAACGACGCGCGCCTACGAAGGCACGGGCCTCGGTCTTTCGCTCGTGCGCGGCCTTGTCGGCTTGCATGGCGGTTCGATTACGGTCGAAAGCGCGCTGGAGCAAGGTACGACAGTGACCGTGCGCTTGCCCGCCCAGTGCAGCGCCCAAGGGTCGAAGCTCGCGCAGATCGAGACGATCGCGCGGCGCGGCTCCGCCCAGAATTTTCAAGTCCACGAACAAGCGCCGGTGAGAAAAATTGCGTAAGTCATCTGCCCGCAAGGAAATCGATTTCGAATGCGACGACGAGGCGCACGACGTTCCCCGCGCCGGGTTCTTTCTGCGCCTGTTCGGCGGAAATCCGGCGGCTCGCGTCGGTTCGGCCGGACTTGCGGCGCTCGTCGTCGCTATTCTGGTCAACGTCGTTTTTCTGCAGGACCAAAGGCACGCCGCGCCGCTGTTCAAGATGAGCCTGCGTTCCGCAGACTCCGATGCTCCTGCAAGTACGCCATTGCCGTCGCCGCGCCCGGCGGAATTGGCGCAGCAGGCCTCGAAAACGCCCGTTGTCGCGCCAGTCGCGGCGCCGGCGCTGACAGGTCAGCGCGCCGACGTTCCACACGTCGATCCGATCGCCCGCGAAATCGCAAAGCTCGATCAGTCCGCGCCGCGCCTCGATCGGCCACGGACCTCCGCGGCCAGGACTGCAGACATCAAGCGCGACGATTCTATTGCGAACCTGATCAAGAACACTGACGCCGCGCAACAAGCGGCCGCGGTCGATGTTTCGGTTGCGGCGGCTCAGCGCGCTTTGGTCAAGCTCGGCTTCGTGCTGAGGCCCGATGGCGTGTTTGGCGCAGGTACGCGTCAAGCGATCGAGACGTTCGAACGCGACAATCGCTTGCCGGTTCGCGGCGAGCTCTCCCCGAAAATCAAGGCCGAGCTTGCGCGCCAGTCCGGCGTCGAGATCAGATAGGTGCGGCTTCGCGCCGACATTTTCGTCGCCGCTGTGATTAGACGCGCGCAAGTCGGCGGCGCTATCGCGACCCTGCGTCGTCGCGGCGCTTCCGAGGCAGGCGCGATCTTTGTCGTTCTCGATCGGCTCGACGGGCGGCTTGCCCTATTCGGCCCGGCGCCGCAGTCGGAAATCGACGACGGCGAGCGACGGTTCGTTCGAATGCACAAGGACGAATGGGTCGATGCGTCCGCCGTGGAACACAGGCTGCAGCGTGAGATCGAGTTCGACGGCGATCTCTGGATTCTGGATATCGAGGATCGTTCCGCACGCGACTTTCTCACGCCCGGCTGAGATCGTCCTTCCGTACGAGCGGCGCCTCGCGGTGCGCCGAACCATCGAAAACAGGCGGGCCCGCATGCGTGCGAAATTCTCGTGCGGCTGCGGGCGCTCTAGTCCGCCCGTGAGCGACTGCGTTTACGATTCTCCAGGCCGCGCCTGCGTTCATCCCGAGCGCCAGCATGACGTTGTCGCGCCAATGCACGGCGCGAGCCGGCGCAAGCGCAGCGATCGCTTCCGTTGCGGCTGCGGTCGGCGCGCCGGTCGCTGAGAAGAGAAGCGCAAGCGGCTCGCCCCCTTCATCCTCGATCATCCGTTCGACGTCGGCGCGACTTGTGCGCATTGCAAGCGCAATCGCGTTGGCGAATGCCCTGAGATTGCCGGCGCCGGCCGCGGACAGGACCGTCCGGCGGCTTGCTTCGAGCGGCGAAGGCGCCCGCACGGGACGTGACAGCTCGAGGCGCTGGACATCAGTCATGATAGTGCGCCGTCTATCCTGATCGGCGGCGAGAAAGAGGCAGAGAACGTCCGCGCCTGCATCAACGCGCGCAAGCAAAGCGCGTGCAAGCGGCGGGTCGAAACGTCCGCGCTGGACCAAATTGAGGAGAGCGCCGCGACTGATATGCGCCGTGGGGTTCGCCGCCAGGGCGCGCAATGTTTCAGGCTCGGTCCGCCGCGCAAGCGCCGCAATGACCGGCGCGTCGAGATCGCGTCGTCGCGCGATTGCGGCGGCTTCTGACGTCGCGCCGCATTCCGCTCTTGCGAGGAGAAGCGCCGTCGAAATGTGAGGCGCCGCCTCGAGAATGACCGTCGCGGCCTCGCGGCCTCGCTCGATGATCTGGTTCAGGACCGCTTCCGGAACGTTAGGATTGGACGCGATCGACTCGGCGATGCGTTGCGCTGACAATCCGTCAGTCTCCGGAAGCGCCTCTCTCATGATCGACGCAAAGCGCATCGTCTCGGCCGAGCCCGGCTGTGCGAGCTTGCAGAATTCGTCGGCCGCCAGCCGTGCGACGACGCCGTCGTATTTTACATTCTGTGCTTCGCCGCGCTCGGCGAGGGTCTGAAGGCGGGAAATGAAATCGTCGTCCATCTGTTGCACGCGCGCATCGGTCTGTGACCTTCTACAATTGTCCGCAATTCGTTGACACATCATTAACTATTGCGAATCGACAGTAAGCGCGGCGGCTGTCATTCCAGATTTCAGGCGTCGCCGGAGACTGACGATGGCCGAGATCATTGACTTCAAGGCCCGCCCGCGTTTGCAGGGGGCCGCAGACGCGGTTCCCTCGGAAGGGGCCAGCATATTGTTCTTCACGGGCGTTCGTTATGAACGCGCGCAGACGACCGTCGACGAACCCAAGCGGCCCGCCGGCGGAGGAAAAACGACCGGCAAGCGCCGCCGCCGCCGCGCGTGATTGTGTAAAGCCTAGCCCCGCAGGGCTCGGCAGACCACGGATCTGGCAGCGTTGATCGCGGCGGACCGGCCACCGTCGCGATCCGCGATCGCCCTGATCAGCACAAATCCGGTTCGCGTGGGCGGAACCAGCCTCAGCTCCTGCGGCGCCTGATCTTCGGGGTCGTTGGCTTCGAGATTGTCGAGCTGTTGCGCGTCGACCAGCAGAATGTCGAGCTTGCCGCGCAAGGCCGCGCGATCTGTCGTCGAATAGAAGACATTTCCGGTGCGATCACGAAACGACATCGTCAGGAGATTTTCGCCCGCATTGTACCGAATCAGCATCGGGCCTTTGTCGAGATCGAATCTGCACGTCGCGAGCGTCGCCGCCGGATCCTGGAAGGGAATGGACTGGCGATCGCTCGCGTCGGGAAGCAATTGAACGCCGTCGATCGGAACGCTCAGAAGCGCGAAGGCGTCTTTCTCCGCGAAGCGCGGCATCATGAGCACCGATGAAATATGTACGATGCCGGCGAGGAAGAGACTGCCGAGGATCCAGGGAAGCGCGAAATAATCTCGTCGGATCGCGCTCATGGACAGCCTGCACTGCGGATCGAAGGCATGGAGAGCGCCGACAACGAGCTCTGGGTCGGACTTGCAGCAGCGTCGTAAAGTGAAAGCGCTATGGCGAACGGCCGCCCGCGTGGAGCCTCTAGCCAATTGCCGGCGCGTGCGGTCGGCGCGATCGTGAGCGTCACATTTCCGTCCTGAGCGCGCACGACGGTCGTCGACATGATCTCGTGCGGACCGTCGCCGTCGCGGATGATTGCGCCGCCCGGCCTATAGAGAGAGACGGTCCACAAGCGGGCTACGGGAAACGCGCCTTCGATTGTGTAAGCGCAGGCGCCGTCGAGAGGCGCGCCGGCGCTGTCCTTATGCGCAATGAATACGATCCCCTCGCCGTTTGCGAGCGGCGCCTCCGCCTGTCGCGCAAGGATCGCGCGCGCATAAGGGTCCGCATCAGCGCCGCCTGTTTTCGGCCACGCCACCCACGGTCCGGATTGTGCTGCGCCGAAAATGAAATCGCGGCCGGTCGTCACCCAGGTTGCGACCAGTCCGATGCAGACGCCGCTCGCAGCAGCGATCGCCGTCTTTGCATATGCGCTGAACGGAGCGCCCAATTCGCTGTTATGGCGTCCGATCATGAAGTTCGCCATGTCAGCGAACCTCCCGGCCGCCGGCGATAATGCGGATTCGGGACGGATCGCCGGTAGCGCGCTTGTCAGGAGCGCGTAGCAGTTTCTCCACTGCGCCGAGAGCGTCATTGGCGCGATGAGTCAACGTCGCAGGCGCCGCCGTCGCCGCATTCGCGTCCTGCGCGGCCGGCCGCGCCACAGCCACCTGCGGCGCAGCGTCTAAAGTAAAGCCCGGCAACGGTCGTAATTCGACGCCGCGAAGCGCAGGTTCCATGATGTCGTGCCAGGTTTGGGCTGGGAGGGAGCCGCCGGTCATGTTCGCCATCGAAGTGTCGTCGTCGTTGCCGTACCAGACGCAGCCGTTGAGATTGGCGGTGAAGCCGCAGAACCAGGCGTCCTTGTAGGCGTTGGTGGTGCCCGTCTTGCCGCCGACCTTGATCCCCGGCAGCATCGCGCGCTTGCCCGTCCCTTCCTCCACCACCTTCGTCAGCATCGAATCCATCGTGACGATCGCCTGCTCGGGAAAGATCCGCTCGGGCTGCCGGCCGTCGGAATCGTGTTTGTAGATCGGCTCGCCGCGGGAATTGCGGATTTCGACCGCCGCATACGGGAACACGCGCTTGCCGCCGTTGGCGAACACCGAATAGGACGCCGAATGCTCGATCACGCTGACCTCGTCGGCGCCGATCGGCATGGAGACGGTGTCGATCAGCGGCGCCGTCACGCCCATCTTGCGCGCCGTGTCGCGGATCATCGCGCGCCCGATCTTGGCCGCCTCCCAGTCGCCGCGCCGCCGCGGATCGCCGATGTCGATCGACAGGCGCACCGCGATCGTGTTGAGCGACTTGGCGAGCGCTTCGGCGAGCGGCAGCCGCCCGTAATAGCGCCCGCCGTAATTGTGCGGGCACCAGTTGCCGAGGCACAGCGGCGCGTCGTTGACGATGGTCTGCGGCGTGAATCTCCCCGACAGAATCGCCGTCAGATAGACATAGGGCTTGAACGAGGAGCCCGGCTGCCTGAGCGCGTCGGTCGCGCGGTTGAACTGGCTCGTGCCGTAATCGCGTCCGCCGACGATCGCGCGCACCGCGCCGGTATAGGGCTCGATGAGGACGGTCGCCGCCTGCTTTGCGTGATAGGCCGCGCCGTGCTCGCGCAATTGCTCCTCGATCACGTCTTCCGCATGTTCCTGCAATTTGGAATCGAGCGCGGTGCGCACGGTCAGCACGCGGTCGTTTCCGAGCTTTCCGTCGTCGGACAGCTTCTTCACCTCGTTGAACGCCCAGTCGAGATACCAGTCGGGCGAGGATTCGCGGTCGCGTTCGACCGGCGTCGCCGGATTGCGCAGGGCCGCGAAAATCTGGCTCTGCGTCATGAAGCCCGCGTCGACGAGATTGTTGAGCACGTCCGCCGCCCGCGCGCGCGCCGCCGGCAGGTTCACGTGCGGCGCGAATTTGGTCGGCGCCTTGAACAGCCCGGCCAGCATGGCGGCTTCCGCCAGCGAAACGTCCTTCACCGATTTGCCGAAGTAGAATTCGGCGGCCGCCTGCACGCCGAACGTGCCGCCGCCCATGTACACGCGATCGAGATAGAGCTTCAGGATTTCGCGTTTCGTGAGATGGAATTCCAGCCAGACCGCGAGAAAGACTTCGCGGATCTTGCGTTCGAGCGTGCGCTCGTTCGACAGGAACAGGTTCTTGGCGAGCTGCTGGGTGATGGTCGAGCCGCCCTGCACGACGCCGGAGGCGCGCGCATTGACCGTGAAGGCGCGCAGCGTGCCGATCGGATCGAACCCCCAATGGTCGAAGAAACGGCGGTCCTCGGTCGCGAGCACCGCCTTGATCAGATAGTCGGGCAATTGGTCGAGCGTGACGGAATCGTCGTGCAGGATGCCGCGCCGGCCGACCTCGACCCCGTAGCGGTCCTGGAAGGTGACGGCCAGATCCTGCTTCTTCAGCCAGTCGTCGGAGGTTTCGCTGAAGGCGAGCTGGGCGAAAGTGAGCGCGACCAGCGCGCCGCCGAGACCGAGCGTGAGGATTTCGCACCCGAGTTCGACGCCGAGCCGGCGCAGACCCGACACGTGGAACCGGTCCATGAAGGCGGAGAAATCCGCATAGGCGTCGCGCCAGCGCCGGCCGCTTTCGAACATGTTGGCGCCGACCCAGGCGTCCACGGCGAGCGCCGCGCGCGCGATCTTCTTGCGCAGCCTTCCCAACACGCCGTTGTCGCCTTCGCCGGCCAAACCCTTAACTCCGAACCAGCCGCCGTTTTTAGCGGACTTGACGGCGAGCGCAATGACGCGCACTCCGCATGCGCGTGCGCATGTGCACGCAGCAGGCCAGACGATCCGGCGCCAGAATGACGCAATCAAGACGCAAGCGCGGCGGCGCGACGGCGGGCGACCCGCCTCGGGCGAACGCCCCGTCTCCCCCCGCGCGCGCGGGAGCGCGGGCGGAAGCAAGCGCCCCCTTCTGGACCAAACCCCTCGCCGACCTCACGAAAAAGGAATGGGAAGCGCTCTGCGACGGCTGCGGGCGCTGTTGCCTCGTCAAGCTCGAGGACGAGGATGACGGGCGCATCCATTTCACCGACATCGCCTGCACGCTGTTCGATTCCGGCGCATGCCGCTGCCGCGACTACGCCCGCCGCCAGCGTCGCGTCTCCGATTGCGTCAAGCTCACGCCGGAGACGGTGGCCGCCACCCCCTGGCTGCCGCCCACCTGCGCCTACCGCCTGCGGTTCGAGGGCAAAGACCTGCCGGCCTGGCACCCGCTCGTCTCGGGCGATCCGGACAGCGTGCACGAGGCGGGCGTCTCGGCGCGCGGAAAAGTGGCGGCCTTCGAGGACGACCTGACGCTCGACGACTATCCCGACTACATCGTCGCCTGGCCCGGCAAATGGCCGAAGGGGGCCGCGCGGGCGAGGAAGGGCAAGGGGTAGGGGAAGGGCCAGGGGAACGCGGCGCAGGATAAGGGGCCGTCATGGCCGGGCTTGTCCCGGCCATCCACGCCGGGCAGCATCGCACGATGCGGGGCGGCTGGATCTACATCATGACGAACCGGACCAACGGCGTGCTTTACGTCGGCGTGACGGCCGATCTTTCCCGAAGGGCCTATGAGCATCGTCAAGGCCTCGTGAAAGGATTCACGAAGCGCTACGGGTTGAAACGCCTCGTCTATTTCGAGCGATACGACGACATTCGGGACGCCATCCAGCGAGAATCCAACCTCAAGCATTGGCCGCGCGCGTGGAAGGTGAGGCTCATTCTCGACATGAACCCGGAGTGGCGTGACCTCTACGAGGAACTGATTTGAGGCCCGCTGCTTGGCGCGGCGTGGATGGCCGGGACAAGCCCGGCCATGACGGAGAAAGGCCCGGCAAATGGCCGAAGGGGCCGCGCGGGCGAGGAAGCGCAAGGGGTAGGGGAAGGGCCAGGGGAACGCGGCGCAGGACAAGGGCCCGTCATGGCCGGGCTTGTCCCGGCCATCCACGCGGAACGATTGCGAACATCCGAT
>JAGWTW010000067.1 GCA_028868735.1 Hyphomicrobiales bacterium
GCTGACGTAATTGGCGACGGCGGCGCCGCCCATGTTGAAGACGCCGCCGAGCTTCGCGCCGGCGACCTGCATGCCCTCCGGCGCTTCGCCGCACAATTGCATCGCCGTCAGCGCGTGCATCGAAACGCCGGTCGCGCCGATCGGATGGCCTTTGGCCTTGAGGCCGCCCGACGGATTGACGGGAAGGCGGCCTTCCATCGTCGTCACGCCGTCCTTGATCACGTCCGCGCCGCGGCCCTTGGGCGCCAGCCCCATCGCCTCGTATTCGATGAGCTCCGCTACCGTGAAGCAATCGTGCGTTTCGACGAAGGAGAGGTCGCCGAGCCTGACGCCGGCCTTTTCGAGCGCGCGGCCCCAGGCCACCGTGCAGCCTTCGAAATCGAGAATGTCCCGTTTCGACATCGGCAGGAAATCCTGCGCGTGTTCGTTGGCGCGGAACATGACAGCGCGCCGCGCGCCGAGCGCGGTGTCGATATCGGCGATGACTACGGCGGCCGCGCCATCGGAGACGAGCGAACAATCCGTGCGCTTCAGCGGACCGGCGACGAACGGGTTCTTGTCGCTTTCCGTGCGGCAGAATTCATAGCCGAAATCCTTGCGCATCTGTGCGTAGGGATTGTGCACGCCGTTCTTGTGGTTCTTTGCGGCGATCATCGCCAGCGCATCGGACTGGTCGCCGTATTTCTGGAAATAGGCGGACGCGATCTTGCCGAATACGCCGGCGAAGCCGCCTTGCGTCTCGCCGTCTTCGGGAAGGTATGACGCGCGCAGGAGGTTGCGGCCGATATCGGCGGCAGGCGTGCGCGTCATCTGTTCGACGCCGACCACGAGCACGCGCTTTGCGCGGCGCGCCTCGATCGACTTGATGGCGGTGTGAACGGCGGCCGAGCCGGTGGCGCATGCGTTCTCGACGCGCAGCGCCGGCTTGAACCGAAGCTCCGGATTGGCCTGCAACACGAGCGCGGCCGTGAAATCCTGAGGGCTGAACCCGGCATTGAAATGGCCGAGCACGACCTCGTCGATGTCACGTGCGGACACGCCGGCGTGTTCGAGCGCGCCGTCGGCGGCCTTCACGATCAGACTTTCCACAGTTTCGTTGTCGAACTTGCCGAAAGGCAGATGCGCCCATCCGATGATCGCCGCAGTCATGTGAAACCTCGCTAATCCTTCGGGTCGGACGCGCCGGCCACGAAATCGCCTCATGGCTGCATTCTAAGCGCCTGAAACTGCATTCGCCAGCGGCGATGGCCGAGGCGGCGAATCGTCCACGTTTTCACTTTTCAAGCGCGGCGGGCGCGGATAGGACAGACCATGCCATCCTGCTTCCTTGCGCCGTTCGGGGGATGATTTTGCGAAGCCCTGTCAAGCAGATCGCGCTCGTCTTCGCCGCTGCCGCGCTGCTTTCCGGCCCGGCCGCCGCCAATCCGGCGATCGTGATCGACGCCTCGAGCGGCGCGACCCTGTATCAGCAGGACGCGACCCATCCCTGGTTCCCGGCTTCGCTCTCCAAGCTGATGACGGTGTTCGTCGCGCTCAAGGCAGAGCGCGAGGGCCGCATCACAATGAACACGCCGCTGCTCGTCACGGCGCGCGCCGCCAGCATGGCGCCGTCCAAGATGGGCTTTCGTCCCGGCACGCTCGTCACGCTCGACAATGCGCTGAAGATGCTGATGGTCAAATCGGCGAACGATCTCGCCATCACGATCGCGGAAGGGGTCGGCGGCTCGGTCGAGAATTTCGCCGACGAGATGAACGCGTCCGCCGCCGCGCTCGGCATGCGCGAATCGCATTTCGTCAATCCGAACGGGCTTCCGGACGCGCGCCAGGTTTCGTCGGCGCGCGACATGGCGATCCTCGCGCGCGCGCTCTACGCCTATTTTCCAGAGCACGCGGACCTGTTCGACATCGGCGCGCTGAAACTCGGGCACAAGATCATCCGGACCTACAACGGCATGCTCGGCCGCTATCCAGGCGCCGACGGCATGAAGACCGGCTTCACCTGTTCGGCAGGTTTCAATCTCGTCGCAAGCGCCACGCGGCACGGCCGCAAACTGATCGCCGTGGTCATGGGCGCGCCGAACGCCACGACGCGCGTCATGCTGGCGGCGACGCTTCTCGACAAAGGCTTCGCGGGCGAATTCAGCAGCGGCGGCTCGGTTCAGAATCTGCCGACGATTTCGGCCGACCCGCCCGACCTGCACGGCTCGGTCTGCCGCAACCGCGGAAAGGCGATCGCGGAGATCGAAGCGGAGATCGACGACATGTCGAAACCGGTTCCGTCGATGTTCTCGACGGCGGCGCGCGCGGCCGAAGGCAGTTCGATCTACGGGTCTCCGGCGACGTTTTCAGGGACGACGACGGCGATGCAGATCGCGTCCATGCCTAAGCCCGAGTTCGATCCGTTGCCGGTTTTCGTCGGCCCGGCGCCCGGCTGGACCGGTCCGATTGCGCGCCCCCGCGGCGACCGGACGCCGGTCGCCGCCTATTCGGCGGACAAGGGCGAAAGCGCGGACGGCCCGTTGAAGCCCGCAGCCGACGCCCAGTCGATGCACGGACGCAGCGGCCGTCCGCACAAGACCGCCGTGAAAGCGAAGAAGCCAGCCCATGCCGACGCCGCCATAGCCCCGCATTCCGCGCCCAAGGCGAAAAAGCAGAAACCGGGCGGATCGGCTGCGGCCAAGGGCAAGCCGGCGCCGGCGAAGGTCGTCGCTCACGGCGCCGCCAAGTCCAAAGCGGCGAAGTCAAATTGACAAATCCGTCGCAGCGGCGCGCGCCGCCGCCCGTTCCCGTCACGGCGCTGACCGGTTTCCTCGGCTCAGGCAAGACGACGCTGCTCAATCGCCTGCTCGGCGATCCCGCGCTGGCGGACACTGTCGTGCTCATCAACGAGTTCGGCGAGGTGGGCCTCGATCATCTGCTGGTCGAGAAAGTCGACGGCGACATGATGCTCATGTCGTCAGGCTGTCTCTGCTGCACGATCCGCGGCGATCTCGTGAATGCGCTCGAAGACCTTCTTCGGCGTCTCGACAACGGTCGAATCAAGCCGTTCCGCCGCGTCGTGATCGAGACGACAGGATTGGCCGATCCGGCGCCTGTGCTGCATGCGATCATGGGGCATCCCTATCTTGCGTTGCGCTACCGCCTGGACGGGGTCGTCACGACGGTCGACGCGGTCAACGGGCTCGCAACGCTCGATCGTCACAAGGAGGCTGCGCGTCAGGTCGCAGTGGCCGATCGCATCGTGATCACGAAGACGGATCTTCTTCCCTCCGGATCGCTTTCCGACGGTCTCATCCGGCGCCTCGCGGATCTCAATCCCGGCGCCCCCCGCTACGACGCAGCGCGAGGCGAAGCCGACGCTGCGAGTTTGTTGCAGGCCGGCCTGTTCGATCCGGCGCGGAAAATTCCCGATGTGGCACGATGGCTCGCGGCCGAGGCGCACGCATCGCATGACCATGCGGGCCACGACCATGGCCATGTTCACCATCATGCGAACGATCCGAACCGGCACGATTCCTCGATCGCCGCTTTTTGCCTGACGCGCGATCGTCCGTTGGCGCCGAAGGGGTTCGACATCTTTCTCGAACTGCTGCGGCAGGTTCACGGCGCAAAATTGCTGCGCCTCAAAGGCATCGTCGCGCTCGCCGACGATCCGGACCGCCCCGTGGTCGTCCACGGCGTGCAGCACCTGTTTCACCCCGCGGTCCGGCTCGACGGCTGGCCTGACGCCGACCATCGCACGCGCCTCGTTTTCATCCTCGACGGGCTCGATCGAAAGCCGATCGAGGATCTGTTCGCCGCCGCGCTCGCAGAGGCGCGTCCCGACACGCCCGACGCCGCAGCGCTCAGCGACAATCCGCTGGCGCCGGGCGCCGCCGGCCTGCTCGCACGTTAAGCACGTTTCTGCCGCGCGCGGCGGTTTCAACCGCCGCCGGCCGCATCTGGCGCCACGCTTGAAGCAGGACGCGTCGAGCCAGGCCACAGGCGTTTTCTGTCCCAGATCGGGACAGGCGTCCCAAGGCTCAGCGAGGTGCGGTAATGGCAGGCGGTTTCTGGCGCGCGATGTCGAATCAGCATTGGCCCGACGAATTCCGTCGAATGGCCGGCGTCGCCTCCCATGCGCGCCCGGATTATCTGAAGCCTGTCGCCGACGGCGAGACCTTCGTGGAGACGCCCGCCTTCGACGAACTCGAATCGCATCGCGGCGCCTGGCGGGATCTCGCGCGCCGCGCGCTCGAGCCGAACCCGTTCCTCGAACCGGATTTCGCTCTGTCGGCCGCGCTCCACATGCCACCCGCGCAACGGCCGGATTTCGTCCTGATCTGGCAGGGCGCGGGCTTCGAACGGCGCGCGCGGCTGATCGGACTCGCCGCGATCGAACGCAAGGCGCCGATGCTCGGCGTCGCCCGTGCGTGGCGCCATCGCCACGGCGCGCTGACGACGCCGCTGATCGATCAATTCGCAGGCGCGCGCGCCGTCGACGCGCTGCTCGCATGGCTGGCCGCGCGCAAGCCGCGTCAACCGGCGGTTGCGTTCGATTCGCTCGTGCAGGGCGGCCAAGTTTACGATCTTCTCGTCGAACGGTGCGGCGCCAAAGGGCTCGCGTGGTCGCCGCTGCGCGAATATTCCCGCGCCGTGCTCGTTGGCGGCGAGGCCAGCGCCGAAACATTTGCGCGGGCGCGTTCGGCGAAACATCGCCGCGAAATCGATCGTTTGCAGCGACGTCTCGCCGAATGCGGATCGGTCACGTCTCATTCCGCGACGAACCCAGCCGAAATCCGCGCCGCTGCGGAATGGTTTCTCGCGCTCGAACACGGGGGATGGAAGGGTCGGCGCGGCACCGACTTCCTGTCGGACGCCGGCGATGCGGCCTTCATGCGCACGGTCATGCGACTCTTTGCCGCAGACAGACGCTGCCGGATCGATTGGCTTGCCGTGGAAGGCCGCCCAGTCGCGATGACAGTGCTCCTGACCGCCGCGGATCGGGCCTACGCCTGGAAAACCGCCTATGACGAAAGCTACGCCCACTATTCGCCGGGCGTTCAATTGTTCCGCGCGCTCATCCAGAGGCAGGCTGAGGACGCTTCGACCGCGCTCACAGATTCCTGCGCGATCGCCGATCATCCGATGATCGATCGCGTTTGGCCCGATCGGCAGGCGATGGTCGAACTGCTGATCGGAGTCGATGCGACAAACGCGGCGCGCGTTCCCCGTGTCGTGCGGCGCGAGCGCTTTCGCCGCGGCCTGCGCGCGGCGGTCAAGGCGACCGCCAACAAGGCGCTCGGGCGCAAGGTGAGCTGACCGCGCCGCCGCGTTGCGTCCGGCCGCGGTTTGACCGAATCTCGCCGGGATGAGCGAAGCGCAGACGGACCGGCAGCGTCTCGACAAATGGTTGTGGCACGCGCGTATGGCGCGCACGCGTACAAGCGCGGCCGCGCTCGTCATCGAAGGCCACGTGCGGCTGAACGGCCAGCGCTGCGTCCAGCCGGCGAAGGCGATCAGGATCGGGGACGTGCTGACAATCGCGCTTGCGCGGGATGTCAGGCTCTTGCGGGTCGTCGGAATCGCAGCCGCCCGCGGCTCGTTCGAGATCGCGCAACGTCTCTACGAGGATATGGCCGCAGGCGGCGGGTGAGTTCTTGCGCAGCGGCGCCAAAGAGGCTAGCAAACCCGCATCATGCGAAGCGCGCGCCCGGGTCGGCGCGAGGAGCCGTCGATGACGTATGTGGTCACTGAAAACTGCATCAAGTGCAAATACATGGACTGCGTCGAAGTCTGTCCCGTGGATTGTTTCTACGAGGGCGAGAACATGCTCGTCATTCACCCCGACGAGTGCATCGATTGCGGCGTCTGCGAGCCCGAATGCCCGGCGGAAGCGATCAAGCCCGACACGGAGCCGGGCCTCGAGCAATGGCTGAAGCTCAACGCCGACCTCTCGCCCAACTGGCCCAACATCACGGTCAAGCGCGAGGCGCCGGCCGACGCCAAGGAATGGGACGGCAAGCCCAACAAGTTCAAGGACCATTTCTCGGACAAGCCGGGCCAGGGAGACTGACCGGCGACCTCCGGTCACTTAGAACTCGGCCCTTCTGCCTGACCTGAAGTTAACCACTGGCCGCGCCATTCAGCGCGGTTGTGCGGCAAGCTTTGATTTTTGCGCATAACTGTGATATACACATTTTTAACAGTCATAGAAATGCGCCGGATATCAGCAACTTGGCTGATGAGGTGTTCCGTCATTCGCGGGACTTAGCCGAGCGTCGCCGCTCCTGTCGGGAGACGGCGCGGGGCAGCGCTTTCTCAAGCTTCGACTGTGTGGCAGGGCCGATTTGCTTCGGGCCTGCGTCGGCGCCCCGCGTTCTGGGGGCGTCGCGCCATGTTCCGCCGAAGCGTCGGAACGAGTGAGGAGTGCGCTGCGTATGTCGACCACGAGGAAGACGAAGAAAACCGCAAAATCCGCTTCGCGGTCCACGTCGAAAACCAGCAAGGCCCGGTCCAGCATGCCGAAGGCGACCTCCCGGTCGAAAACCAAAGCCGCACGCACCGCAGCGCCGGCGCCTGCGCGTGCGGCCAAATCGAAGTCTTCCGCGACCCAAAAGGTTGCAAGCGCCGCGAAGGCGCGCTCGGTCGCCAGGTCCGCCGCACGCGAGGACGTCAAGACCTCCCGTGTAAAAACAGCCAACGGGAAGGCGGCCGCTCAAAAGTCAAAATCCTCCGTTAAATCAATTGCTGTTAAAGCTGCGGCCAAGAAAGCCGCGGAGGCGAAAGCCGCAGCAGCGAAGGCGGTTGCGGCCGCCAAGTCGGCGAAGGCGAAGGCCAAAGCAGTTCAGAAGATCGATCAGAAGGCGAAAAAGCCCGTCGAAACGCGCGTGAGCGCGGTCAAGGAAGCGTCACCGGAGCAAAGCAAGTCGGCAATTAATCAGAAGGCCACGAAAACCACCCAGACAAATCCGACAATGAAGTTGAAGCCGGTCGAATCGACTGGCGCGCACGCTCAGACCACGCCGCCGAAGCCTGCTCAGGCCAAAGCGTCGGACATCAAGACCGTTGCGCCCCAGCCGAGCAAGACCGCGCCCGATTCGAGACCGGCGTCGCTTGCGCCGGCGGTGCAGCCTCGAACCACGAGCGATCAGACCCCGGTGACCCAGAAAAAACAGCAGACCCCCGTGCCCGCAGCGAAGCCGATCAAAGCGGCGCCCAAACCTGTCGAGACGCCGCCCGTCGCACCTGTGGCCAAGCCGGCCAAGCCGACTGGCGTCAAGCTCGGCTTCAAGACCAACGAGCATATCGTCTATCCGGCGCACGGCGTCGGACAGATCGTCGCGATCGAGGAGCAGGAAGTCGCCGGCTTCAAGCTCGAATTGTTCGTCATCAGCTTCGTTAAGGACAAGATGACGCTCAAGGTGCCCACGCCGAAGGTCGTGAGCGTCGGCATGCGCAAGCTCGCCGAGGCGCCGGTCATTGCGCGGTCGCTCGAAACCTTGACGGGACGCGCGCGCATCAAGCGCACGATGTGGTCGCGTCGCGCGCAGGAATACGAAGCCAAGATCAATTCGGGCGATCTCATCGCGATCGCGGAGGTCGTGCGCGATCTCTACCGGTCGGAAGCGCAGCCCGAGCAATCGTATTCGGAGCGCCAGCTCTACGAAGCCGCGCTCGATCGCATGAGCCGCGAGCTGGCGGTCGTCCAGAAGCTGACCGAGCAGGAATCGCTGAAGGTGATCGAGACGCACCTCCAGAAGGGTCCGCGCCGCGGCGCCAAGGTCGAGACCGAGACCGACGCCGAGGTCGATGCCGGCGAAGTCGACGAGGCGGCCTGAGCGTCGTCGCTCGTCGCAGCACAAGCAAGTAAAAGCCCGGCTTCGGCCGGGCTTTTTGTTTTTCAGCGTGTTTTTCCGCCTGGCCGCGCGTCACGCATAGGCCGGGTCTATCGCTTTTCGCAGCTTCTCGAGCGCGCGCGTCTCGATTTGCCGGACGCGTTCTTTCGAAATCCCGAGCTCCGCGCCGAGCGATTCCAGCGTCGTCGCCTCGTCGCGCAGTCGACGTTCGCGGACGATCCGCAATTCGCGCTCCGACAGGTGGCTGAGCGCTTCGTTCAGCATGAGATTGCGCCGTTGCGTGTCGATATCGGCGCCGACCGTTTCGTCGGGAAGCGGATTGTCGTCGACGAGAAAGTCGACGCGTTCGGCCGAATCGGATGGGTCGTCGCCGCTGATGGGACCATTCAGCGATATGTCGGGTCCCGAAAAGCGCGCGTTCATCATCTCGACATCACGCGGCGAGGCGCCGACCGCCTTGCCGATTTCGTCGAACAGGCGGGCTTGCGTGTCGGGACCGGACCGAGACAATTGCGCCCTCAGGCGTCGCAGATTGAAAAACAGCGCCTTCTGGGTCGAACTGGTGCCGCCGCGTACGATCGACCAGTTGCGCAGGATGTAATCCTGGATCGAGGCCCGGATCCACCAGGTCGCATAGGTCGAGAACCGCACGTCGCGATTGGGATCGAATCTTGCTGCGGCTTCGAGCAATCCGACATGCCCCTCCTGGATAATGTCGGCGATCGGCAGCCCGTAGTGGCGAAACCTGGAGGCAAGAGCGATGACGAGTCGCATGTGCGACCCGGCGATCTGATCGAGCGCGCGCTGATCCTTGTTGTCGCGCCAGCGGATGGCGAGTTCGCGCTCTTCCTCACGCTCGAGAAAGGGCGCGATCATCGCCGCCTGAACGAATTGTCTACGAACGCCGGGCAATTGCGCCATCGCCGTCTCCCAATGCATTTCGCAACCGGTGCAAAATCGGGACGCGTTCAGCCTACACGTGAATCCGACCTATGCGACTCACATAGACGTGACAGCCGCCATAAGGTTCCCCTTATCGGTCGAGAACGAGCTTGTAATATTCGCCGGGGCGCAGCGCATCGCCTTGAGCGAGGCCATTGAGCAGCAGGAACATGTCGAGCGGCCGGTCCGGCGTCGCCATGCGTTTGGCGAAATCGACGGGCGATTCGCCCGTATCGCGTACGATTTTCAGAACCTGCGGCCGCACGTTCGCCGCTTGCTCGTCCGTGAGCATCCGGAAGCTGTCGATCGATTGGCGGAAACGCCGTTCGGTCTCCTCGTTGAGCGTATGGGCCGCAAACATCAGCCGATAGATGTCGTCGCCCTTGCGGATCAGAGCGACGCGGAAATTCCACTCGCCGGCGCGCGCGACGGCGAATACGGCGGGCAAACCGTTGACCTGTCCCGACTGGATCGACGATTGCAGCAGCCCGTCCAGCCATCCCGACCCCAGATAGGATTCGAGGCTCGGATTCGCGCCCATCGGCACGCTGTCGAGACGCAGGCCTTCCGCGCCGCCCGCCGCGCGCCCGATCAACGCGCGGTCCGTGTTGTCGAGCGCGAAGCCCTCCGGCGCCGTGAATGAGAATTTCAGGCGCGCGTGAATGAAATTGCGGCCTCGCACCAGGCCGTCCGAAGGATCCTCTCCGAACGCGATGCCGTCGATCGAGGCGAGATAGCCGGCGCGATCGGCCTTGCCGATTCCGGGCGCGCCGATCTGGCGCGCGGCGGCGGTCGCCAGCGCGATGCGCTCCGGCGTCGACGGGTGGGTCGCAAGAATGTCTGGCTTGTCGGCCGACTTCTGGCCGAGCAGTTCGGCGCGCAACGCCGTCGAGCGGCCGAGCGACGTCAGAAACCGCGCGGCCCCGTAGGGATCGAAGCCGGCGCGCGCGATGACGTTCACGCCGATCCGATCGGCCTCGATTTCCTGCAGGCGCGAAAAACCGGCGAAGGACAGCCGCTGGTAGCTCTCGACCTCTTCGCCTTTCTGCCGGCTCTGGATCACGCTCGCGGCTTCAGCGATCAGCGCGGCCTGCTTTTCACGTTCGGCGCGCGCGGCCGCATGTTTGGCGGTGACATGGCCGATCTCATGCGCCATGACCGCGGCGACCTCGGCCGAATCGTTGGCGAGCGCCAGCAATCCACGCGAGATGTAGAGATTGCCGGATGGCAGCGCGAACGCGTTGACGACCGGGGTGTTCAGGATCGTGACGCGATAGGGCGTCGTCGGCGTATCGGACGCGGCGGCGAGTTTCACCAGGATGTCGTTGATGTAGAGCTCCGCGCTCGGCCAGCGGTATTCCCCGCCGAATTGCGCGACCAGGCGTTTGTGCTCGGCCGTCGTCAGCGCATCGACGCCGACCGTGCGCGGCGCGGCCGGCGGCGCAGCCGCTTGCGGCGCGGGCTTTTCGCCCTGCTGCTCGAAATTAGCGCAGCCGCTCAAGGCGCCCGACATCGCGACGACCGCAAGCATCGCGCGCCACGCCGCTGTGCCACGCCCACGCCTCATCGACCCGCGCCCTTTCCTTCATTCGCCCGCCCGCCGCCCGGCGGCTCTTCCAGCAGCTCGAGAGCGTCTGGCGAAACCAGTTCCAGATGAGGGCCAAACCGTCGATCTAACAGACCGCGCGCACGAATGCGACGTCCGACGAGCCGGCGCGGAACAAGGCCCTCCGCAGCGAAAGCCGCCAGATCGCGGGTCCAGATCACGATCGCCAGATCGCGCATGCGAGACGGGCCCAAATTGAGATAGGTGCGGCCGCGGGCCTCGCCAACAGAGGCCACGGCGCCTTCGACGACCACTAGGTCCGGCGCTGCTGCGGCGATTGCGTCGCGATCGGTGCCCGAAATGACAGCGGCCGGGTCCGCCCACAGTCCCGCATGCGCCCGACGGGCCTGGTCCTCGGCCGCCAGCAAAGCGCGGCGACAGGGGTGCGTCTCCGGATCCGGACGGTAACGGGCCAGACCGCGGCGCAACCAGTCGACCGCGACGTCCCGTGCCCCGTCCGCCCCTGCGCGCGCATAGAGCCGAATCGCCGTGCGTCCCCACCGGTCGGGCGCGGCCCGCAAGATCGCCGCCGACAGGCTCGCTGCAAACAGTTCGCTTTCGAGCGCGCGTCGATCGTCCGCGCCGTCCAACGCGAGGCCGGCAAGCGCGGCGATGCGTCCGTCCGCCAGCACAAGGTCGAATTTCTCGTCGATGGCCGCCAGTTCGACAGGCGTCGCCGCCGTCGCGTCGCAGGCGCCGCCGCTGTCATCGCTCGCTTGCGCTTGCGTCGTCACGAGGACCAGAGCGAACCATGCCGCCAACAAGCGCAGCGACGCGCGCATGGATTCAGCCGCCGCTGGCTCGGCGGAAGAAGTCCAGGATGAGATGCGTTGTGTTGACGTCGTTGTTGTGCGCGCCGACCGTCAGGCCCCGGTCCGTGATGCGGGGACGGCCGGGCAGCGTATGGCCGCCGCCCTCGACCTTGACGAGTTCGACCGGCGCCTTGCAGCCCTGCCAGCGGTCGACCTGGACGCGCGAACCGTCGTTGGGGTCGCGGTCGGGCAGGTCGGCCTTGGCCTGGCCGCCGTTGCAGCCGGCCGCCGCCGCGAAGGGCGCGACCGTCGCCTCGGCCGAGGCGACGTCGCCCTTGTATTCCACCAGATCGGCCTTGCCCCCGGCGAACGGCACCCGCGGATCGGCGGTGCCGGCCAGCAGGAGGAAGGGCAGGGGCTTCATCGGTTTGCAGGCGGAAGCCTCCGCCGCCGGCATGAGCGCGATCAGCGCCGCGACGCCGGCGAAAGCGTGCGCGTCCTGGCAGGCGAGACGCATGGCCAGGATGCCGCCGGTCGCGGACCCGACCAGGAAGACCCGCCGGCGATCGGCGATTCCGTCCGAGACGAGCTTGTGAACGAGGTCGCGGATGAACCGCACGTCGCGCTCGCTGGCGTCCGAAACGTTCCAGTGGCCGTCGATCGCGTCGGGGTAGACCGTCACGACGCTCTGGGATTTCAGCGTGTCCTCGAGGCCGAGATACTTGCGCACGCGCATGCCGGTGCCGCTCTGGCCGTGGAGCACGATAATTGTCGGCCTGAGGGTCCGCTTGAGGCGCGCGTGTTCGACGACATAGGCCGACCGCTTCATGCCGCCCGAATCGACCGTCAGGCGCCCCGCGGCGGCGTTCGCAATCCCGAACGGGACGCAAGCCAGCCCCGCAGCCAGCGCAATTCCGAACCCGAATTTCCGAAACGATGGCATGAACAAATCCGATTGAGCCGAAACCCGCGCCACAATCACGGCTTTCGCCGGGGTTGGCAACCTGCACCCCTATCATCCGAATTGTGGCGTTTTGCGGCGTTGCGCCATGGCCACGTTTGGACTAGTGAACGACCGAAACCGCTTCCCCAGGAAAGGGCTGACATGGCCGATTCAGCGTCGCAGCGTCTGGAAGATAGACGGCCTCTGTCTCCGCACCTCCAGATCTACAAGATGATGTTCACGATGGTGATGTCGGGCCTGCACCGCATCACCGGCATGTGTCTCTACGCCGGGACGCTGCTGCTGGCGTGGTACTTCATCGCCGCCGCCTCCAGCCGCCACTCGTTCGAGCTCGCAAGCTGGGTCTACGGCTCCTGGATCGGCCGCATCGTGCTGCTCGGCTTCACCTGGTCGCTCTTCCATCATCTCCTGGGGGGCGTGCGCCATGCGGTCTGGGACATGGGCTACATGTTCGATCCCAAGGGGCGCGAGACAGCCGCCCGCCTGACGCTCGTCGGTTCGATCCTGATGACGCTCGTCTTCTGGATCCTCGCCTACGCCTATCGCGGCTGACCGGAGGAAATCATGGCAAGCAACAATTCCTCGCTCCGGACCGACATGTCGCGCGTCCGGTATCTCGGCGCGAACCGCGGCACGGGCACCAAACATGCGCTGACGCTGCGGCTCACGGCCGCGGCGCTCATGGTTCTGACGATCCTGTTCGCCTTCCTCGTCGTGTCTCTGGTCGGACGCGACTACGTGTCGGTGCGCATGCTGTTTGCGCACCGGATCGGTCCGGGCACGATCGCGCTCCTGTTCACGCTGGTCGGCATCTATCACATGAAGACCGGCATGGAGACCATTATCGAGGACTATGCGCACGGACGTTGGAAAACCGGCCTCCTGGTGGCGAACATGATGTTTTCCGGGCTGATCGCCACAGCGACCGCGCTGGCGATCGTCAAGCTCGTCGTCGGCGCGTGATCGAGGGATTTCAAGACATGGCAAGCAATGGAGCTGCAGACGGCGCCGGAACCTTCACGGTCGGCGGCCGCGCTTATCCGATCACGGATCACACGTTCGACGTCGTCATCGTCGGCGCGGGCGGCGCGGGGTTGCGCGCGACCGTCGGCTGCTCGCAGGCGGGCCTGCGCACGGCCTGCGTGACGAAGGTCTTCCCGACGCGTTCGCACACGGTCGCGGCGCAGGGCGGCGTCGCCGCCTCGCTCGGCAACATGGGCGCCGACAGCTGGAAGTGGCACATGTACGACACCGTCAAGGGGTCGGACTGGCTCGGCGACCAGGACGCGATCGAATATCTGTGCCGCAATGCGCCGGCGGCCGTCTATGAGCTCGAGCACTGGGGCGTGCCCTTTTCGCGCACCGAGGACGGCAAGATCTATCAGCGCCCGTTCGGCGGCATGACCACCGACTACGGCAAGGGCCCGCCGGCGCAGCGCACCTGCGCGGCCGCCGACCGCACCGGCCACGCCATGTTGCATACGCTGTACGGGCAGGCCGTGAAGAACTCGACCGAGTTCTTCATCGAATATTTCGCGATCGATCTCATCATGGACGCGCAAGGGCGCTGCTGCGGCGTCGTCTGCATCAAGATGGACGACGGCTCGATCCACCGTTTTCGCGCGCAATTGACGATCCTCGCCACCGGCGGTTACGGCCGCGCCTATTTCTCGGCGACGTCGGCCCATACCTGCACGGGCGACGGCGGCGGCATGACGCTGCGCGCCGGTCTGCCGCTGCAGGACATGGAATTCGTGCAGTTCCATCCGACCGGCATCTATGGCGCGGGCTGCCTCATCACCGAGGGCGCGCGCGGCGAAGGCGGCTATCTCACGAACGCGAACGGCGAACGCTTCATGGAGCGCTACGCACCGAGCGTGAAGGATCTCGCGCCGCGCGACATGGTCTCGCGCGCGATGACGATGGAGATTCGCGAGGGACGCGGCGTCGGCAAGGGCAAGGACCACATCTTCCTGCATCTCGACCATCTCGATCCGAAGATCCTGCACGAGCGTCTGCCCGGCATTTCGGAGAGCGCGAAGATTTTCGCGGGCGTCGACGTGACGAAGGAGCCGATCCCGGTGCTGCCGACCGTCCATTACAACATGGGCGGCATCCAGACGAACTATCACGGCGAAGTGCTGACCAAGAAGAACGGCAATCCGGACGTGGTGGTGCCCGGCCTGATGGCGCTCGGCGAAGCCGCATGCGTGTCGGTGCACGGCGCGAATCGTCTCGGCTCCAATTCGCTGATCGACCTCGTCGTGTTCGGCCGCGCGGCCGGCCTGCGCGCCGCCGAGCTCGTCAAGCCCGGCGAGAAGCAGGCGGAGCTGCCGAAGGATTCCGCTGATCTTTCGCTCTCGCGTCTCGATCGCTATCGCTACGCCAAGGGCGGCACGTCGACCGCGCAGCTTCGCCTCAACATGCAGAAGGTGATGCAGACGAACTGCGCCGTGTACCGCACCGGCGAGACCTTGCGGGAAGGCTCGAAGCTGATCCACGAGGTGTGGGCCGCGCGCGACGACGTCGGCGTGACGGACCGTTCGCTGATCTGGAATTCCGATCTCATCGAGACGCTGGAATTCGACAATCTGATCGTGCAGGCGGTCGTGACGATGGACGGCGCGGTCAACCGCACGGAATCGCGCGGCGCGCACGCGCGCGAGGATTTCGCCGACCGCGACGACGTCAACTGGATGAAGCACACGCTGGCTTCGATCGACGACAACAAGAGGTCGGTGGCGATCGATTACCGGCCCGTGCATTCCTACACGATGTCGAACGAGGTCTCGTATATCGAGCCGAAGGCCCGCGTGTACTGACGCGCTCCGAGCGAAACGGATCTGACCATGGTCGAATTCACACTGCCGAAAAACTCCCGCGTCACGACGGGCAAGACCTGGCCGCGGCCGGCCGGCGCGACGAACGTCACCGAATTCCGCATCTATCGCTGGGATCCGGACGACGGGAAGAATCCGCGCATCGACACATATTTCGTCGACCGCGACGATTGCGGGCCGATGGTTCTCGACGCGATCCTGTGGATCAAGAACAAGGTCGATCCGACGCTGACGTTCCGCCGCTCCTGCCGCGAAGGCATCTGCGGTTCATGCTCGATGAACATCGACGGGACCAACACGCTCGCCTGCACCAAGGGCATGGACGAGATCAAGGGCGTCATCAAGATCTATCCGCTGCCGCACATGCCGGTCGTGAAGGATCTGGTGCCCGATCTCACGCGTTTCTACACGCACCACGCCTCGATCGAGCCTTGGCTCAAGACGTCCACGCCCGCTCCCGAAAAGGAATGGCGGCAGACGCCGGAAGACCGCGCCAAGCTCGACGGCCTCTACGAGTGCATCCTGTGCGCCTGCTGTTCGACGTCGTGCCCGAGCTATTGGTGGAACACGGAGCGTTATCTCGGGCCGGCCGCGCTCCTGCAGGCCTATCGCTGGCTGATCGATTCGCGCGACGAGGCGACCGGCGAACGCCTCGACTATATCGAGGACACGTTCCGTCTCTATCGCTGCCACACGATCCTGAACTGCTCGAAGGCCTGCCCGAAGGGACTCAATCCCGCGCTGGCGATCAGCGAGATCAAGAACATGATGATCCACCGCCAGTTCTGAGCGGCGGGAATCGCAGAAAAAGGGCCGCGACGGGAAACCGCCGCGGCCTTTTCGTTTCGGCTGTCTGCTAAAAGCTATTTCGTCGGGTGCGGCGGATGCTGCAGCGAGTAGACGTCCGCGTGCAGGTCCACCATGGCCGTGGCGAAGCTCGCCGAATCGTCGACGAATTGGTTCCAGAGCGCGGCGGCCTGCGGCGTGCGCGCGACCAGGCGGCCGGTCACGTCGTCGGCGTCGAATTGCAGGTCCGCCTCGAACTTCTTAGCCATGCCCTGCATCGCGCGATTGCGCGCAAGGCAGGACATGTAGAGCGTCTCGGCGCCGCGCGACCGCGCCGCCTGGATGATGCGGCCCATCAGCTCCGTGCCGACGCCCTGACGGCGCCAGCCGACCTCCACGGAGAAGGCGGCTTCCGCCGACCCCTTGTCGAGCCCGAGCCCGACGCCGCGCAATTCGCCGGCGCCGCGCATGATCCCGTCGACAAAATAGCCGTAGATGACGTCGTCGATGCCGAAGCAGCGCTCGGAATAATTGGTCAGGAATTCGTCCGAGACCGCCATGGCGAACCGGTCATGCCGGCTCTGCGCATCCAGTCTCAGTAGATGATCGCGGAAGGCCGTCGCATCGGACGGCCAGAGCCGTCGAACGACACCTCCGTGTATATGTGCGTGTTCCATGTCTGGTCTCCAGTCGCCGCCGCTCGGGGCCACACTCGAACCCGCCCTACGCCACGCTCCTCTGGCGAAGATATTGTGCGTCGCAACAGATTAAGCAAGAGTAAAAGGTGAGCAAGGTCAAATTATTGAAAATACGCGACCTTCTTCCGCATTCATGTCAATGGTTTATGACTAAATCGTGGCCTTTGACCGCAAATTGCATTGCAGTGCAACTATGGTCGAAGCCCGGCCGATCCGGGGCGACCACGGGACAGCTCAGCCCAGCAGGTCGACCAAGGGCGGTATGAGCGGTTCGTCGGCCGGCGGCATCGGCCAGTTGCGCAGGTCGCGCGCCCTGACCCATTTCAGCGCCTGGCCTTCGCGCGAGCGGACGAGGCCCTCCCAGCGCCTGCAGATGTAGAGCGGCATCAGGAGGTGGAAGTCCTCGTAGGCGTGGCTCGCGAAGGTCAGCGGCGCGAGGCAGGCCGATTTCACCTCGATCCCAAGCTCTTCCCGCAATTCGCGGATCAGCGCGTCCTCGGGCCGTTCGCCGGGATCGAGCTTGCCGCCGGGGAATTCCCAGAGGCCGGCGAGCTGCTTGCCTTCGGGACGCTGGGCGATGAGGACGCGGTTGTCGGCGTCGACGAGCGCGGCAGCGACGACGAGCAGCAGTTTCACGGAGAGCGCCCTTCAGCGGTCGTTGGTCAGGACCAGCTTGATAGCCTTGTCTTCCTTGCCCGTCACGGTCACCGTTTCGTACATGGCGCCGCCGCTCTCCTCGTTGATCTTGAGAAGCTTGCCGAGCACGCCCGAGCGGCGGCCGGACCGCTCCCGTTCCTTGTAGCGCATCTCGCCGACGACGAAATATTTGCCGGCCGCGACATCGTCGAATTCGAAACGCCCGTTCGACTCGGCCCGCGTCGTACGGGTGTAGTCGCCGAACCGGCCGTCGGCCGGCGCCTGGACGATGTCCTTCGCAGCGATCGAGCGATGGCCCTTGTAGAGAACGTCGATCCGCTCGCGCGAATAGGCCGTCACGGGAACGAGCCTGATGAGTTCGCCGGCCGCATTCATCGTCGCGCCGTGATCGTCGCGCCAGAAGGCGTGGCCGTCGATGGTCGTCGTTCCCTTTTTCTTGATGAAGGCCGCTTCGGCCGGATCGAAAGACGCCGCGATCGCGACGGGAGAGGATTGCTGCGTCGACTCGCATCCGGCGAGCGCGCAGGAGAGAAGGAACGCAAACGCAAGGCGACGCATAAAACGACCTCGTCATCCAAACCCTGCAAAAAGTCGCTCAGGAACGGAAGAAACGCAAGTATTTCCGCCGCTTGGGAACCATTCGGCGACGGCGCGGTTGCGGGCCTGTCTCAATTGGACGGGAGAAGCGACATGCCGCGTGGAGACAAGTCGAGCTATACGAACCGCCAGAAGCGCATGGCCGAGCATATCGAGGAAGGCTACGAAAAGCGCGGGATCGGCGAACGGGAAGCCGAGCGCCGCGCCTGGGCGACGGTCAACAAGGAGACGCACGGCGGCCAGAAAACCGGCTCCGGCGTCGGGAAGACCGAAGACCATGCGCCCGCGCGCAAGGGGGGACGGAAGGGCGGCGCGGCGGCTGCGCGGCGTCCGGCCGCGGCGCGTTCGGCGGCGGCGAAGAAGGCGGCGGCGACCCGCAAACGCAACGCTGCGAAAACAGGAGCCGCGAAGAAATCCGCCGCGCGGCCGATCAGGAGCGATAGTCGCCGTTGATGGCGACGTATTCCTTGGTGAGGTCGCAGGTCCAGACCTTGGCGGCGCCTGCGCCCAGGCCGAGATCGACGCGAATGTCGATCTCCTGCCGTTTCATGACGGCGCTCGCCGCCGCCTCGTCGTAGGCCGGATCGCGCAGGCCCTTGTGCGCGACGCGCACGTCGCCGAACCAGATCGCAAGCTTGTCGCGCTCGGCCTTCTCGCCGGCCTTGCCGACGGCCATGACGACGCGGCCCCAATTGGCGTCCTCGCCGGCGACCGCCGTCTTGACCAGCGGCGAATTGGCGATGGCGAGCGCGATGCGTTTGGCCGCCTTCGCGCTGTCGGCGCCGGTCACCTCGACGCCGACGAATTTTCGCGCGCCCTCGCCGTCGCGCACGACCTGATGGGCGAGGTCGAGCAGCACGGCGTCCAGCGCCTTCCGGAACGAGGCGAGGCGCCTGTCGCCCGCCGCCTCGATCTTCGGCGCGCCGCGCTTCGCGGCCGCGCCCGTCGCGAACAGCAGCAGCGTGTCCGAGGTCGAGGTGTCGCTGTCGACGGTAATGGCGTTGAACGAGCCCTGCACCGATTTCGACAGCATCGCCTGGAGCGCGTCGGCGCCGATCGGCGCATCGGTGAAGACGAACGACAGCATGGTCGCCATGTCGGGCGCGATCATGCCGGCGCCTTTGGCCATGCCGCTGATGCGGACTGCGACGCCGCCGATCTCCGCGGTCGCGGTGGCGACTTTCGGAAAGGTGTCGGTCGTCATGATGGCGCGGGCCGCGTCGAGCCATGCGTCGGGGCGCGCGGCGGCGGCGAGCTTTGCGATCACGCCGTCGAATTTCGACGCGTCGAGCGGCTCGCCGATGACGCCGGTCGACGCCATGAAGATTTCGCTCTCCTTCGCGCCGGCGCCGGCCGCCGCCAGTTTCGCGGCGAGTTTTACCGCATCCGCGCCCTTCTTGCCGGTGAAGGCGTTGGCGTTGCCCGAATTGACGAGCAGCGCGCGCGCCTTTCCCGACTTGATTTTCGCGCGGCACCAGTCGACCGGCGCCGACGGGCATTTGGATTTCGTGAAAACGCCGGCGACCGTCGTTCCCTTGTCCATCAGCGCCAGCATGACGTCGGTGCGGCCCTTGTAGCGAATGCCCGCGGCGCCGGCGGCGAAGCGCACGCCCTCGACCGCCGGCATGTCCGGAAAACCTTTCGGCGCCAGCGGCGAAAGCGGTGCGTCGTGTGCCATGCAAATCCCCGGTCAAATCGGCACGGCGATTTGCATGGCGAATCGACGGGGCGTCAAGCCGCGACATGACCCACGCGATCTGCGCGACGCCCGAATGAAAAGACCGCAGGCGCAAGCCTGCGGTCCTCGATTCCGTCGATGTGCGCCGGCGCTATTTCTTCGTGGCGTCCGGCGTCGCGGGCGCGGCCGGCGCAGCGTCGCCCTTCTTGGCGTCGGCCTTGCCGGCGTCCGCGGGCGGCGGCGGCGGCGCGTCGAAGCGCTCGATCTTGGCCTGTGCGCGCAGCTTCACGACCTCGTCTCCCTCGGCCTTCTGCATGACGTAGCGTTCGACCTGATCGCGCACCTGATCGAGTTTCGGAAATTCCTTCGTCCGCTTTTCCTCAACCTTGATGATGTGCCAGCCGAATTGCGTCTTCACCGGCTCGGAAACCTGGCCGGGCTCGAGCTTGAACGCTGCGTCGGCGAATTCCGGAACCATGCGGTCCTTGGTGAACCAGCCGAGGTCGCCGCCCTTGGAGCCCGGATCCTTCGACAGTTCGGTCGCGACCTTGGCGAAATCCTCGCCGCCCTTTACGCGGGCCAGAGCCTTCTTCGCCTCGTCCTCGGTCGGCACGAGGATGTGACGGGCGTGAATTTCCGGCTCCGGCTTCTGCGCCTTGGCGACATCGTCGTAGGTCTTCTGGATGTTGGCCTCGGTCGACGATTCCTTCGCGATCTTCGACAGATAGGTCTCGGTGAGCAGCTTTTCCTTCTGGTAGGCGAGCTTGCGGGCGAAATCGGGCGTATCGCCCATCTTCTCGGCCTCGGCCTTCTGCGAGACGATGACCGCGACGATCAGATTGTCGAGCAGCGCGCGGTCACGATCGGCGCCCTGGAGCTGGGGCGGCAGATTGCCGGACAGGTCCTCGCGCGCGATGTCGAGATCCTGATCGGTGATCTCGACGCCGTTGACCTTGGCCAGCACCTTGGCTTTCGCGCCGGCGACGCCGAACGCGGACGCGAAGACGACGGCAAGGCCGAAAACGCCCGCGCGAAGGCGCAGGCGGGCAACGGTGTCGCGCATGTGATCTTTCTCCAGATGATGGACTTAAAGGACGTCAGCGGATTCGAATCGCGCTGATGACGAGGGATTCGGGCGGAAATTCGCCGATTCCGGGGTAATGCGCAATTCCTTCGGCGCGTTGACAACGGGGGGGCCCCTCCTTATCTCTCCGGCGTCTTTCCCGGGCGTCCCGGCGCAGGTCCGCAGCCGCTTTGCCGCGCAGCCGGTTGGGCGCCGAGAATTCCCGACATCAGGCGCCCGAAGAGCCGGACGCACGGCCGCGTCGGCGCGTCGGCTCAACGTCGAAGGTTTTTCGTCCTCATGATCGGCAATCTCGCGAAGAAGATTTTCGGTTCGGCCAACGACCGCCGCCTGAAGACCTACCAGCCGAAGGTCAAGGCGATCAACGCGATGGAGGCCGAACTGGCCAAGCTCAGCGACGATGAGCTGCGCGCCCGCACGCAGGGCTTCCGCGACCAGCTCGCCGCCGGCAAGAGCCTCGACGACATTCTCGTTCCGGCTTTCGCCACGGTGCGCGAAGCCGCCAAGCGAACCCTCGGCCAGCGACATTTCGACGTGCAGCTGATCGGCGGCATGGTGCTGCACGAGGGCGGGATCGCCGAGATGCGGACCGGCGAAGGCAAGACGCTCGTCGCCACGCTCGCCGTCTATCTCAACGCGCTGCCCGGCAAGGGCGTCCATGTCGTGACGGTCAACGACTATCTCGCCAAACGCGATTCCGAATGGATGGGCCGCATCTATCGCTTTCTCGGGATGAGCGTCGGCGTGATCGTACACGGCCTCGACGACCAGCAGCGCCACGAGGCCTACGCCTGCGACATCACCTACGGGACCAATAACGAATACGGCTTCGATTATCTGCGCGACAACATGAAGTACGAGCTTGCGCAGATGGTCCAGCGCGGGCACGCCTACGCCATCGTCGATGAAGTGGACTCGATCCTCATCGACGAGGCGCGGACGCCGCTCATCATTTCCGGCCCCTCGGAAGACCGCTCCGATCTCTACAATGCGATCGACAGACTGATCCCGAACCTCGTCAAGGCCGATTTCGACATCGACGAGAAGCAGCGCACGACCAATCTGACCGAAGACGGCAACGAGCATATGGAGCAGATGCTGCGCGAAGCCGGCATCCTCAAGGAAGGCTCGCTGTACGAAGCCGCCAACGTCACGCTCGTCCATCACGTCAACCAGGCTCTTCGCGCACATAAACTGTTCCAGAGGGACAAGGATTACATCGTGCGCAACGGCGAGGTCGTCATCATCGACGAGTTTACCGGCCGCATGATGCCGGGGCGCCGCTATTCGGAGGGTCTGCACCAGGCGCTCGAAGCCAAGGAGCACGTCCAGGTCCAGCCGGAGAACGTGACCCTCGCCTCGATCACGTTCCAGAATTACTTCCGCCTCTACGAAAAGCTCGCCGGCATGACGGGCACGGCCTCGACGGAAGCGAACGAATTCGCGGAAATCTACAAGCTCGACGTGGTCGAGATTCCGACCAACCGTCCCGTCCAGCGCAAGGACGAGGACGACGAGGTCTATCGCAGCGACGAGGAAAAGCTGAAGGCGATCGTCGGCGAGATCGAGGCCGCGGCGAAGGATCTGCAGCCGATGCTCGTCGGCACCACCTCGATCGAGAAGTCCGAGCATCTCGCCGAATTCCTGATCAAGAACGGCTACAAGCAGATCGACTTCGAATCGCCGAACGCGCTCGATGCGCTGTTCGCCGCCGCGCGCGCGGGCAAGCCTTCGAAAATGTTCGCCGTGCTCAATGCGCGCTTCCACGAGCAGGAAGCCCATGTCGTGGCGCAGGCCGGCGTTCCCGGCGCGATCACGGTCGCGACCAACATGGCCGGCCGCGGCACCGACATCCAGCTCGGCGGCAACGCCGACATGCGCGTCGAACAGGAATGCGCGAAGCTCGAGGGCGAGGCGCGCGCGGCGAAGGAAAAGGAAATCCGCGACGAGGTCGCCCGCTTCAAGGAGCAGGCGATCAAGGCCGGCGGCCTCTACATCGTCGGCACCGAGCGCCACGAGAGCCGGCGCATCGACAACCAGCTGCGCGGCCGCTCCGGACGTCAGGGCGACCCCGGCCGTTCGAAATTCTTCCTGTCGCTCGAAGACGACCTCATGCGCATCTTCGGATCCGAGCGCATGGATTCGATGTTGCAGAAACTCGGCCTGAAAGAGGGCGAGGCGATCATCCATCCCTGGATCAACAAGGCGCTCGAGAAAGCGCAGCAGAAGGTCGAGGCGCGCAACTTCGACATTCGCAAGAACATCCTCAAGTTCGACAACGTGATGAACGACCAGCGCAAGGTCGTGTTCGAACGCCGCCGCGAGATCATGGCCGAAGAATCGGTCGAGGAGACCGTGAACGAAATGCGCGACAGCGTGATCGAGCGTCTCGTCGCGCAGCACATTCCGCACGACGCCTATGCCGAGGCCTGGGACATCGAGGGGCTGCGCCAGCAGCTCGAAAGCCTGCTCGCCGTCGCCCCGCCCGTCGCCGACTGGGCGAAGGAGGAAGGCATCGCCGACGAGGAAATGCTGGAGCGGCTGACCGCGGCGGGCAAGGAAGCTTATGCGGCGCGCGTCGAGAAGAACACGCCCGAAGTGATGCGCTATGTCGAGAAGCAGATCGTGCTGCAGGTGCTCGACCATCTGTGGCGCGAGCATCTCGTGGTGCTCGACCATCTGCGTCAGGTCGTCGGCTGGCGCGGCTATGCGCAACGCGATCCGCTCAACGAATACAAGTCCGAGGCGCTCGAATTGTTCAAGGGCCTGATGGACCGCTGGGACGAGATCGTGACCTCGCAGCTCATGCGCGTCGAAGTGGCGTTCGAGCCGGCGCCCGACCAATTGCCGCCGATGCAGGCCTCGCACATCGATCCGATGACCGGCGAGGACGAAATGGCGATCGCCGACATCAATGCGAAAATCGCGAGCGGCGCGCTCGCGCCGGACGCGCTCATGGGTTTCGACGCGCCGCAGGTTCCCCTCGCCGATCGCAATCCCGACGATCCGCAGAGCTGGGGCAAGGTCGGCCGCAACGAGCCGTGCCCCTGCGGATCGGGCAAGAAATTCAAACATTGCCACGGCGCCTTCGTCTGAGCGGGCGCGTGCGCGCCGGCACATACGGAAGGGAACGACGGGCCTAGTTTCTCGCCATCGCCAAAGACTTCAGGCGAACGGAACAGGAGAGAAACATGACCCGCACCCGCAAGATCATCACCGCTTCGCTGGCCG
>JAGWTW010000068.1 GCA_028868735.1 Hyphomicrobiales bacterium
ATGATTCGATGTCGCCGGCGCAGAAGAAGGTGATCGACAATCACTGCACGACCGAATGGGCCGAGAAGGTCGCCGGTCCCTGGGCCGATTTCGAAGCCAACGGGCGCGTGAAAATGCGCGCTGACAAGGCGCACGAGGTCTACAAGCTCGACGCCGCGCAGCTCGACGCCTGGAACAAGGTTGTCGCGCCGCTCGAAAAGGAATGGGCCGACAGCGTGAAGAAGGTCGGCGGCGATCCCGTCGCGATCAAGGCCTCGCTCGACGCGGAAATCAAGAAATACGGCGCGGGCCTCTGAACCGCTCCGTGTCGTTCCCGACGCGGGCGTAGCCCGCGATCGGGAACCCAGCGTTCTGGATCCCCGCGGTCGCGGGGATGACATGGCCGAGAAGACACGATGCCCCGCAACCTGATGGATCGCTTCATCGATACGATCGAGTGGATCGCGGCGATTTTCGTCGGCCTCGTCGCGGCCGACATCTTCGTGTCGGTGTTGCTGCGCTATTTCTTCGCGGCGTCGATTCCCGACAGCTACGATCTCGGCCGCATGCTGCTCGGCATCCTCATCTTCTGGGGCATTGCGGCGACGAGCTATCGCGGCACGCACATCACGGTCGATCTGCTCTACACGTCCGTCGGTCCGCGCGCGCAGCGCTGGACGGATGTGTTCGCGACGTCGGTTCTGCTCTTCGTCGTCACCGTCCAGACCTACACCTTGTTCGACAAGGTGCGACAGACGCGCATCGACAACGTGCTGACCTATGACCTCAACCTGCCGACCTGGCCCGCCTTCGCGATCGCCTGGATCGGCGACGTCTCCGCCGTTCTGCTGATCGCGATCCGCACGTACCGCCTCATCTTCCATCCCGAGCAGATGGCGCGCGGCCACGAATCCCCCCATTCAGAAACGGCTCGGTCATGAACGCCGATCTCGTCGCCGTCGGCGGCTTCGTCCTTCTTTTCGCCCTCATGCTGCTGCGCGTGCCGGTCGGCATGGCGATGGCGCTTGTCGGCGTCGGCGGCTATTCGCTGCTGGTCGGGACGGCGCCGGCCCTGAAGCTCATCGGGCAGACCTCGATGCGCACGGTGACCGACTACACCTTCGGCGTCATACCGATGTTCCTGCTGATGGGCGCATTCGTGTCCACCTCCGGCATCAGCCAGGAATTGTTCAGGGCGGCCAATACCTTTCTCGGCCACCGTCGCGGCGGATTGGGCATCGCCACCATTGCCGCGTGCGGGGGCTTCGCCGCCATTTCCGGTTCGTCGGTCGCGACCGCGGCGACCTTTTCGACCGTCGCCTATCCGGAGATGCGCCGCTTCGGCTATCCGCAGAGCTTCGCGACCGGCGTCATCGCCGCAGGCGGCACGCTCGGCGCCATGCTGCCGCCCTCCACCGTGCTTGCGGTCTACGCCATCATCACGCAGCAGGACATCGGCAAGCTCTTCGTCGCAGGCGTTCTGCCGGGCGTGCTGGCCATTTGCATGCACATGCTCACCATCGCCGTCATCGCGCGCGTGCGGCCCGATTTCCTTCCCGCCGCGCCGCGCGCGAGCTGGAAGGAGCGCAAAGAGGCGTTGAAGAACGTCTGGGCGCCGCTGCTCCTTTTCGTCTTCGTGATCGGCGGACTCTACGGCGGCCTGTTCACGCCGACGGAGGCTGGCGGCATGGGCGCCGGCGGCGCCTTTCTCATTGGCGTCGCGCGGCGGCGGCTTTCGCGCGAAGGGATCCGCAACTCGCTCCTGCAGGCGACGCGCACGGCGGCGGCGGTCTTCACCGTTCTGATAGGCGCGTTGCTGTTCGGCTATTTCCTCACGATCACGCAAACGCCGCAGAAGGTGACGGAGTTTCTCACCTCGCTCGGTCTCGGCCGCTACGGCGTGCTCATCCTCATCATGGTCATGTACATCGTGCTGGGCTGCCTGATGGACGCCATGGCGATGATCATCCTGACCGTGCCGATCATCTTCCCTGTCGTCACTCATCTCGGCTTCGATCCGATCTGGTTCGGCATCATCATCGTCATGACGGTGGAGCTCGGCCTCATCCACCCGCCGGTCGGCATGAATGTCTTCGTGATCAAATCGGTCATCCCGGAAGTGTCGTTCTCCACCATCTTCAAGGGCGTGATCCCCTTCATCTGCGCGGACATGATCCGGCTCGCCATCCTCATTGCCTTCCCGATCATCGCGCTCTATCTGCCCTCGCGTATGTGAGACAGGGCGCAGCGCCGGAGCGGATATGAGCGAGGTCGTCGACAACAAGGGCAACAGCCGTTTCGAGCTCGACGTCGACGGCGAATTCGTGATCGCCGAATACCGGATCGCCGACGGTTCGATATTCTTCACGCATACCGAAACGCCCTACAACCTTCGGGGCCGAGGGCTCGCCGCCGAAGTCGTGAAGGCGGCTGTCGAATCGGCCCGCGCACGTGGGTTGAAGGTCGTGCCGCGCTGCTCCTACGTCGCGCATTGGCTGAAGGATCATCCGGAATATCAGGGCTGACGCCGCGATGAGCCTCGAACCGGCGGCTACGGTCGCGGTCGCCGCCGCTGCGACCGTTGGCGTGCTCTTCCGCCCCCTTCGTTTGCCCGAATATGTTTTCGCTTGCGCCGGCGCGCTCGCTCTCGTCGCAGCCGGGCTGCTTCCGCCAAACGACGCCCTTGCCGCCGTCCTCGAGGGGACGGACGTCTATCTCTTTCTCGTCGGAATGATGCTGCTTTCGGAAATCGCGCGGCAGGAAGGCCTGTTCGACTGGGCGGCGATTCATGCCGTACGCGCCGCGCGAGGCTCGCCGCGCAGGCTGTTCGCGCTGGTCTATCTCGTCGGGACGATCGTCACGATCTTTCTTTCCAACGACGCGACAGCCGTCGTTTTGACGCCCGCCGTCTATGCCGCGACGAAAGCGGCCGCCGTCGAGCCGCTCCCCTATCTGTTCGTCTGCGCCTTCATCGCCAATGCGGCGAGCTTCGTGCTGCCGATCTCCAATCCCGCCAATATCGTGATGTTCGGCGCGCGCATGCCGCATCTTCCGCAATGGCTCGCAGTCTTCGCGCTGCCTTCGGTCGTTTCGATCCTCGTCACCTATCTCGTGCTGCGCATTGCTCAAAGGCGAGAGCTTGCTGGAAAAATCGAACTGGCGCCGGACGAACGCAATCTTTCCGCCTCGGGGAGGTTCGTCGGCGCGGGCCTCGCGCTCGCAGCCCTTGTACTCGTCCTCGCTTCCTCGCGCGGCTGGGACCTCGGTCCGCCGACCTTCGCGAGCGGCGTCATCGTGACGATCGTCGCTCTCGTCATCGCGCGCAGCTCGCCGATCGGCGTTCTGAAACATGTCTCGTGGGGCGTGCTGCCGCTGGTCGCGGGTCTGTTCGTTCTGGTCGAGGGGCTCGCGCATATCGGCGCCATCGCCGCACTCGCCGCGGTGCTGCGGGAGGCCGCCGCCGCCGCGCCGCGCGAAACGGCGGTGGCGGGCGGGCTCGCGGCCGGCTTCCTCGCCAATATCGTCAACAACCTCCCGCTCGGTCTGATCGCGGCCTCGGCAAGTCGGCTCGCCGAAACCCCGCTGCATGTGGCGGCAGGGCTCCTGATCGGGGTCGACCTTGGCCCCAATCTTTCGGTGACAGGCTCGCTCGCGACCTTGCTC
Source organism: Hyphomicrobiales bacterium (assembly GCA_028868735.1). Classification (GTDB taxonomy): domain Bacteria; phylum Pseudomonadota; class Alphaproteobacteria; order Rhizobiales; family Beijerinckiaceae; genus JAJXWB01. The sequence continues at coordinate 3,643 of JAGWTW010000068.1, forward strand.
TGGTTGATCGCGATTCGCAGGGAGGGCGAGAACGTCAGCGGCCTGCGCTTTCTGAAACTGGGCGCGCTCGTGATGACGCCGGCGCTCGTGCTCGCGCTGCTGGCGCTCGCTACATTATCCCCGTGAGGCGCGGCGGGAACAGGGATAGTTCCGGCCAGTAGGTGACGATGATGAGGAAAACGATCATCGTCGCGAGCCACGGCAGTACGGCTTTCGTCAGTTCAGTAATCCCCATGCCGGCGATGCCGGCCGCCACACAGAGGTTGAGCCCGACCGGCGGGTGGCACAGGCCCACCTCCATGATGGCGTCGATCAGAATGCCGAAATGGACGGGATTGACGTCGAGCTTGACGGCCGCCGGAGAGAGCATCGGCGCCATGATCATACGAGTGCGAACATGGCGCAGGCGACGACGCCCGCGAGCGCGAGTCCGCCGTGCGATGCCCGACCAGCGACGTCGCGAAATCGATCATGCGGCGCGCCACGCCGCCGTGCGTCAGGAAACTGCCGGCGAGTATGAAGAACGGGATCGACATGATCTCGAACTTCTCGATGCCGGTGAACAGTTTCAGCGCCACCGCGTCGAGCGGCGCTTCCGTCAACGTGAAGAGATAGGTGAGAACGGTGACGCCGAGCGTGATCGAAATCGGGATGCCGGTGATCATCAACGCGATCAATAGCGTGAAGATCAACGCGACGCGCACGCCCTGCGGAATGGCGATGCAGGAAGCGGAAGCACATGAAGCCAATCCGCCGGAAAGCGTGCGCCTCCGTAATGCGATCGATCGCGCGATTCAGCCGGCTGGATCGACCGCGAGCCGGATCGCTTCGGAGAGCGTTTCCCGGTCTCCGATATGGTTTGCGAGCAGGAGAATGAGACGCGCGTTCATGGCCTGAGCCTGGGCATCCGACATGTCGCGCTGCGAATCGATCAATTCTTCGTAGAAACCGTCGGGATCGGGAATGTTCGGCTGCGTATTGAGCTTCATCTCATCCCCTCAGACGCCGCATGCGCGCGCGAGCGCGGCGCGAATTTTCGCTGGATCGAAAGCGCGCCAGCGCGCCGCGACATGCTGGTCCGGACGGATCAGATAGGTTGCGCCCGCGCCTGCGTCGTAACGCGCGGCCAGAACGCCGCGCACGTCCTCGATATCCCTGCCCACGCGCAAAACCCTCGCGGAGATCGCGCCGGTCCCGATCGGGTCGGCAGGCGGGTCCGCGAAGGTAAGGACGACGAAGCCGTCGCCGAGCTGCTCCAGAAGCCAGGCGTCACGGCCGCCGACCCGGATCGGCGCATCGGCGCAATTGGTCCCAGGCGCCATCTTGCCCGCAAAGACGTCCTCGTCCGGCGTATTGAGCGAGGAATGCGCATACGGCGTCGGCGTCGACAGGCGTCCGCTGTTGACGAGCGGGCGTGCGAAGGCGTGATGTTCGGCAAGGTCGAGCACCGCGTCGCGAAACAGGCGGCTCGTCGCGCTTTTCGGCGTGATGAAATCCGTCGAGCGGGTCGAATTCTTGAGATTGTCGTCGGCTGCAAAGGCGCGCTCTTCCTGATAGCTGTCGATCAGCCTTTCCGGCGCTACGCCCTCAAGCACGAGTTGCAGCTTCCAGCCGAGATTGTCCGCGTCCTGAATGCCCGTGTTTGCGCCGCGCGCGCCGAACGGCGAAACCTGATGCGCGGAATCCCCGGCGAAGACGACGCGCCCGTGACGGAACTCGTGCATGCGTCGACAGGCGAACTGATAGACCGACACCCATTCGAGTTCGAACTGGCGATCGTCGCCCAGCATCGCCTTCACGCGCGGTACGACGTTTTCGGGCTTCTTTTCTTCTTCGGGATCCGTCTCCCATCCGAGCTGAAAATCGAGACGCCAAACATCGTCCGCCTGCCGATGCAGCAGCGCCGATTGATTGCGATGGAACGGCGGATCGAACCAGAACCAGCGCTCTGGCGGGAAGTCGGCCTTCATCACGATATCGGCGATCAGGAATCGGTCCTGAAAGAATTTGCCCGAGAAGTCCGCGCCGACCATGCCGCGGATCGGCGAACTCGCGCCGTCGCAGGCGATCAGCCATTGCGCCTCCATGTCGAAGGCGCCGTCCGGCGTCTCGACCTTCATCGCGACATGGTCGTTGCGCTGCTCCAGTCCGACGAGCTTGTGCTTGAAGCGCAACTCGACGTTCGGCTCGCTCTCGCAGGCGGTGATGAGGAATTCCTCCAGGTAATATTGCTGAAGGTTGATCATTGCCGGCATCTTGTGGTCGCTTTCCGGCAGCAGATCGAACTGATAACTCAGACGGTCGCGGAAAAAGACCTTGCCGAACTTCCAGCTCACGCCCTTGGCGATCATGGGGTCGACAGCGCGCAGCCGGTCGAGGATTTCGAGCGGGCGCTTGGCGTAGCACACGCCGCGCGAACCGAAGCTGACGACGTCGTTGTCGTCGATCAGGACGCATTTGACGCCGCGCCGCCCGAGATCGAGCGCCATGGTGAGGCCGATCGGTCCCGCGCCGACGACGACGACGGCGTGACGCTGCGGCGTTCCGGAGATCTGCTCCGGGGACTGCCGATAGGGATAGGGTCGATACTGATAGGTCTTGAGCATCGGCCCTCCCGGCCGGTCGCGTTATGCGTCGCGCTGCTACTGCTGCGCGGCGAATTCCTTCTCGTGCAGCCAGGCCGTATGGCGCGGCGGCTTCTTGGTTTTCGACCATTCCTCGATCATGTCCAGCGAAACCGACTTCATGCGCGCCAACTGGTCGCCTGTCGTCGTCCACGCCGCCACCTCGAGCCGGTGGCCGGACGGATCGAAGAAATAGATCGATTTGAAGATCGTATGATCGGTCGGGCCGACGACGTCGAGCCCTGCGGCGGCCGCCCGCGCGCGCGCTTCCTCCAGCGCGTCGAGGTCCTTCACCTGAAACGCGATGTGCTGCGTCCATTCCGGCGTATTCGGGTCGCGGCCCATCGGCGGGGAATTCGGCAATTCGAAAAAGGCGAGAATGTTGCCGTTACCCGCGTCCAGAAAAATGTGCATGTAGGGGTCCGGCGCCTTGGTCGAGGGCACATGATCCTCGGCGATCGCGCCGATCAGGTCCATATCGAGGACCTTTTTGTAGAATTCGACCGTCTCCTTCGCATCCTTGCAACGGAAGGCGACGTGATGGAATTTCTCGACCTTCATGAGCCTCTTCCTCCGGGGATTTTCGCGGCGGGTCTGACGCCGGCCGAGCCTCCCCTATAGGCCTGTCGAAAGCATTCGCCTCGATCCAGATCAAACCATGACGCCCGTCGGACCTTTCATTTCGGCCAGACCCTTGTCCTGCGCCGCAATCGCCTTCTTGAAGCCGGGGCGCGCCTTCAAGCGCGCCCAATAGGCCGAGACGTTCGGCCCGAATTCCGGCGAGAGCTCGAGTATTTCGGCGAGCATCAGGCCGAAGCCGACGGCGATGTCGGCGATCGTGAACCGTCCGGCGGCGAGATAGTCGCGATCGGCCAGCGTGGTTTCGACGAACCTCAACCGGCCGAGGAACCATTTCTTGTAGTCGTCGGCGACCTTGGGTTGCCGGCTCTCGGGCGGTTCGAGCCTGGTGTAGCGAAGGTAGAGCGTCTGCGGAAACGTCAGCGTCGCATCCGAGAAATAGAGCCAGTTGAGCCAGGTTCCGTATTCCGGATCGGCGACGTCGACCGCGAGCGGCGTAGGCCCGTGCTTAGTCGCGAGATAATGGCAGATGCCGGACGATTCGGTCATCCGCATGTCGCCGTCGAAGAAGGTGGGGATCGTGCCGAGCGGATTGATCTCCTTGTACGCCTTCGCGAACACCCGCGGCGGGAATGGCAGCATGACGAGCTTGTAGTCGAGCCCCATTTCCTCGAGCGTCCACAACGGACGGAACGAGCGGGCGCTGATGCAATGATAGAGCGTGAGCATGTTTCGTCCCTGCCTGACGCGACCGGCGTCCCTTGCGGTCAGGATAGCGAGCGCGCGGGGTCCCGGTCCAGCCGCTACAATCCGAGCTGGCTTCGCACGAAATCGTCGCGCGCGGCGAGCTCTTCCGTCGAGCCTTCGAACACGACCTCGCCCTTCACGAGGATGACGTGGCGCCGGCAAAGCGCTTTCAGATCGTCCAGGTTCTTGTCGACGACGACGATGGCGACGCCCTTGTCGGCGATCAGTTTCAGCGTGCGCCAGATGTCGTCGCGCACGAGAGGCGCCAATCCCTCGGTCGCCTCGTCCACCATCAGCAGCGCGGGATTGCTCATAAGCGCGCGACCGATCGTCAGCATCTGCTGTTCGCCGCCCGAGAGCTGGTTGCCCCAGTTGGTGCGCCGTTCGGCGAGGCGCGGGAACAAGGCGAAGATCCCCTCGCGCGTCCAGTCGCGCCGCCCGTCCGCGCCCTCGCGTGCGGCGAAGACCAGGTTTTCCTCGACCGTCAGATTCGGAAAGATGCCGCGTCCCTCCGGCACGAAGCCGACGCCGGCGCGCGCGATGGCCGATGGACGCCAGCCCCTGATGTCTGCGCCGCCCAAGCGGATGTCGCCGCTCTTCGACGGCGTGAGCCCCATGAGCGTGCGCAAGAGCGTCGTCTTGCCCATGCCGTTGCGCCCGAGGAGGCTTACGGTTTCACCGCGGCCGACGCGAAAGTCGACTCCGCGAAGAACATGGCTCGCGCCGTAATAGGCGTTGAGGCCGCGCGCCTCCAGAAGCTCGTTCACGCGCCCGCCTCCTGCGGCGCGTGGCCGCCGAGATAGGCGGAGATCACCTCGCCGTTGCGGCGGACCTCGTCCGGCGAGCCGTGCGCGATCAGCCGACCGAGCGCCAGCACCGTCAGCGTGTCGGCGACGGCGAATACGGCGTCCATGTCATGCTCGATCAGGACGATCGTGTGATTGCGCCTGAGGTCGCGCAGCAAGTCGACGACGCGGCGGGTCTCCTCCGGTCCCATGCCGGCGAGCGGCTCGTCCAGCACCAATATGCTGCCGCCGCTGGCGATCAGCATGGCGATCTCGAGTTGGCGTTGTTCGCCGTTCGACATCGCGCCGGCCAAGGCGTCCGCGCGATCGGACAGGCCGACCACATCGAGCGCATAAGCGATCGTGGCGTCGTCTTCGCTGCGGCGCGCATCGACGAAACGCAATATCGCGGGATGCGCGGCCTGTGCGGCGAGCCGGCAGTTTTCCTCGACGGTGAAGGCGCCGAATATGTTGGTGCGCTGGAACGAGCGGCCGACGCCGCGTCGGGCGATCGTGTGCGCAGGCATGCCCGCGACATTTTTCCCGTCGACCAGCACTTCGCCCGCCGAAGGTTTGAGAGCGCCCGAGAGCAGATTGGTGAAGGTCGTCTTGCCCGCGCCGTTGGGCCCGATGATGGCGTGGACGAGATCGGGCGCGAAGGACACGGTTACGTCGTCTACGGCGCGCAAGCCGCCGAATGTCTTCGAAAGGGTTCTGGTCGCGAGCGTCGAGGCCTTGCGTGCGGCAGCCGGCGGCCGGGACGGCGCCGCGCGCGTCCTCCGCGAAACGCGCGGCGCGGCGCGCAGGAAGCCGGCGAGTCCGTCCGGCGACAGGAGGACGGCGATGACGAGCGTCAGCCCCGTGCCGAGCCGCCAGTGCGCCGATACGAAGTCGCCGACGAGGCTCGCCGTCTTCAGCGCCTCTTCGAGCGAAATATAGGCGAGCGCGCCGAGAATCGGTCCGAACAATGTGCCGGCGCCGCCGAGCACGACCATCATGATCGCGAGCCCGGACTGCCGCCATGCGAACAGATCCGGCGTGACGAATCCGTCGATGCAGGCAAACAGCGCGCCGGCAAGCCCGGCGACGGCGCCGGACACGACGAAAGCCGCGAGCTTTGCGCGATAGACGTCGTAGCCGAGCGCCGACAATCGCGCATCGTTGGCCTTCAGTCCCTGCACGATTCGCCCGAACGGCGTGCGCGCGAGCCAGAACAGCGCAAGCAACGCGACAATCAGAAAAAACAGGCAGACGTAGAAAAAGGAGCGGCGGTCGTCGAAATCGAGCAGCGTATGGCCGGCGATCGTCACGTCCGGTTTGATGTTGATATAGGCGCCGTCCGAACCCTTGGCGATGTCGGTGTCGTGGAACAGCGAGAACATCATCTGGCCCGCAGCGAGCGTCACCATGATGAAATAGAAACCGCGTGTAAGGCACGCGAAGGCGCCGATGGCGAGCGCGCAGACGGCGGCGAGCCCAACGCCCGCGCCGAGTGCGAGAAATGCGTTGGCTGCGCCTTCATCCGACGAAATGAAATAGACCGCATAGGCGCCGACGCCGAAAAAGGCCGCATGTCCGAACGATACCAGGCCTCCGAGGCCGAGCAGGAAGTCGAGACTGACGACGAAGATCGAGATGACGATGAGGCGCGTCGCGAACTTGAGCCCGTAGGGCCCTACGAAAAAAGGCAGCGCGACGAACAGCGCCAGCAGGCAGGCGAGCAGAACGAGCGCGCGTGGAGATGGCGCCTTCAGCACGTCATTGCCTCCCGAACAGGCCGGAAGGCCTCAGCACGAGCACGAGCGCCATCAGCGCGTAGATGAGCACGCTGGAGAATTTTGGCACGAACACTTTGCCGAAAGCGTCGGCGAGTCCGATCAGCAGCGAGCCGAGAAAGGCGCCGCGAATCGAACCGATGCCGCCGATCACGACGACGACGAAGGAAATGATGAGCACGCGGTCGCCGATGCCGGGATAGGCGCTTTCGACGGGCGCGGCGAGTATGCCGGCTGCAGCCGCAAGCGCAGCGCCCGTGGCGAAGACGATCCTGAAAAGGATGCGCGAATCGAAACCCAAAGCCTCGACCATTTCAGGGTTCGATTCCGCGGCGCGGATCAAGCGACCGGCTCGGGTGTTCTGGATCACGAACATCATGACGAGCGCGAGAACGATGCAGATCGCCATCAACGCCAGCCGATAGACGGGGTAGCCGAGGTCCGCTGTCAGCGAAATGCTGGACGACAGATAGGACGGCATGGGGATCGACAGCGGGTAATTGCCCCAGACCGTCTGCTGAATTTCGTTGAAGACGAGAATGAGCGCGAAAGTGAGGAGAACCTGCTGCAGATGATCGCGTTTGTAGAGATGGCGGATGAACAGCCATTCAATTGCGGCGCCGAACGCGAAGGCGAGCGGAATTCCCGCGGCGAGCGCGAGAAAGATGTCGCCGAGCCGGGCGGTCAATGTCAGCGCGGCATAGGCGCCGAGCATGTAGAAGGCGCCGTGCGCGAGATTGATGATGCCGAGTATGCCGAACACGAGCGTCAATCCGCTCGCCGCGAGAAACAGCAGGAGCCCGTACTGTAGCCCGTTCAGGATCTGGAGAAGGATGAGACTCATCTGGCTCGATTAGGTCGGCCGTCTTCGCCGTCATTGCCGGCGAAGCGAAACAGCCCATCCACCGGGCCTGCGGGCAGGGGTGGATTGCTTCTTCGCTTCGCGCGTCGCAGCGACGGCGTGAACGGTAGAAGGACTCAAGCCAGCTTGCAGCCTGTCGTATCGTCCGCGAGCATTTCCGCGGCGATTCCCAGATATTTGTTCTCGCCGCCGCGCAGCTCGCGCAGATAGAAATTCTGGATCGGGTTGTGCGAGGTCCCGAGCTTGAACGGCCCGCGCGGACTTGGGAACGAGGCCTTGCTCATCGCCGCGAACATCTCCGGTCGCTTCTTCGTGTCGCCGCCGGCTGCTTCGAGGCCGATGCGCAGAAGCTGCATCGCGTCCCAGCCCTGCACCGCGTAAACGTCGGGCGCCTTGCCGTAAGCGGCGGAAAAATCCGCTGCGAATTTCTTGTTTTCGGGATTGTCGAGGCTTTCGACGTAATGCAGCGCAGTCTTCACCCCGTCGCCGGCGGGGCCTGCCGCCTTCTCGACGCCGTCGGTCAGGAAGCCCGGTCCCCAAAGCGGGATCTTTTCGTTGAGCTTGGCGCCGGCGTAATCCTTGATGAACTTCAGCGCGCCGCCGCCGGCGAAGAAAGAATAGACGGCGTCAGGTTTCAGCGAGCCGACTTCCGCCAGGATCGATTGAAATTCGACGTCGGGGAAGGGGAGCGTGATGTCCTTGATGATCTTTCCGCCGCCGGCCGTGAAGGATTTCTTGAATCCTGCGACCGATTCTTCGCCCGCGGCGTATTTCCAGGTGACGGTGACGACATTCTTGACGCCCGCCTTCAGCATCGCAAGGCCCGTCGCCTCGCCGACCTGACTGTTGCCGAACGACGTGCGGAATATGTTCGGCGCGCAGGCGCCGCGCGTGATCGCCTCGACGCCGGCATTGGTGATCAGCGTCGGCAGACCGTCTTCCTTCGCCATTTTCGCCATCGCCATGGCGACGCCGGAATGAACGGTGCCGGTGAGAATGTCGACCTTCTCGCCCGAGATCAGTTTGGTCGTATTCTCGGTAGCCTTGGCGGGTTCGGATTCGTCGTCGACCTTTGCGAATACGATCTCTCGCCCGGCGAGCTTGCCCCCTTGCTGCTTCACATAAAGTTCCATCGCGCGGTTGATCGCCTCTCCCAGCGGCGCGTAGGTTCCGGAATAGGGCAGCAGCAGGCCGACCTTCAGCGTGTTGGCCTGCGCCCAGGACGGCCGCACGAATGGCGCGGCGAGGCTTGTGGCGCCCGCGGCGCCGGCGAGCGTGATTATGCGGCGTCTGTCGATCATGTCTTTCCTCCCCGGTCCCGTGTTCGGGATTATTTTAAACTTAAAGTAAATCTACCACGCCCGGCGACCGCTGTGAAGCGGCGGACGCCCTGTCGGCGCTATCGGTTGCGCGACTGCCACGGGCAGCCCGATACGCAATAGGATTGTATCGTGCGCAACAGCGTCAACAAGGACTGGTCGATGGTCGCGCCCGAAGTGTCGATCGCCACGCGGGCGCGGGCGTAGAGCGGCTCGCGGCTGCGCAGGATCGTGATAAGCTCGCTCATGGCCGCCTTGTCGGCGCCCATGGGCCGCAGATCGCCTTGCTTGCGCACGCGGCCCATATGTTCGCCGGGGCTCGCCTTGATCCAGACCGTGAAGAAACTTCCGAGCAATCGTTCGAACGTGACAGGGTCGGACACGATGCCGCCGCCGGTCGCCACGATCACCGCGCCCGGCTCGGCGATGATGCGTTCGAGCGCGGCCTGCTCGTAGCGGCGATAGCCGTCGTGGCCGTAGATCGAAAACACTTCCGTAACCGAGAAGCCGGCTTCCTTCTCGATCTCCTTGTTGAGTTCGACGAATCGCCAGCCGAGTTTTTCCGCCGCGAGGCGCCCTAGCGTCGATTTTCCGGCGCCGCGCAAACCGATCAGCGCGACGCGATCGACCTCGATCCGCGGCGCCGCCCCGCGTGCATGTTCGGCCGGTTGGCCGGAAAGCAGCGCCTTGACGTCGGAAATGGTCTCGGCGGGCGCCTTGCGCAGGAGCTCCCTGATCAACTGCCAGTCCGGCGGCTGGCGCGCGGGCTCTGCGACGAGGTCCTCCAGCGGGGCGCCGGTCGCGTCGGCGACGCGGCGCAGGAGCATGATCGAAACATTGCCGAGGCCGCTCTCGAGCTGGGCGATGTAGCGTTCGGACACGCCGGATTCCTGCGCCAGCACCTTGCGCGACATGCCGCGGACGGCGCGCATCGAACGCACGCGCTGGCCGAGCTCGACCAGGTAAGCGTCGATGTCGTCGTCGCGGCTGCGCGGCCGCGCGCGCGCGCCGTCGGGCTGCCCGTTCTGCGGCGCCGGATCAGGCCCTTTGAGGGCGGCGTCCTTGCGAAAATCGTCCATGGAGCTCTCGCGCTTCATGAAAAATATTACAAACCTCTTGACTCTTTGCAACTCGAAAGCGAGAACTCATGCATTATAATTCAAGAAACTCGTGAGGGATGGAACGCCATGGCGCGATACAACGCCTGTGAGGACCTGCTCGACCGCAATGTAGCCGCTGGACGGGGCGATAAGACCGCTTTCGTCGATCCGACGCGCAGCCTGACCTATGGCCAGCTCGCCGCGGACAGTCGGCGTTTCGCCAATGTCTTGAAATCGCTGGGGGTGGAGCGCGAGCAGCGCGTTGCGCTCGCCTTGCTTGACACAGTCGAATACCCGGTCGCCTTTCTCGGCGCGATACGCGCCGGGATCGTGCCGGTCTGTCTCAACACCCTGCTGGCGATCGAGCAGTACGCCTACATGCTCGCCGATTCGCGCGCGGCGGTTCTGTTCGTCTCGGCGCCGCTCCTGCCGGTTCTGCGGCCCGCTCTCGCCAATGCGCCCGACCTGCGGCGGGTCGTGGTCGTCGGGCCGGGCGCCCAGGGCGAGGAACTGACCTATGCCGACCTTATGGCCGATGCGTCCGACGCGTTCGCGCCGGTCGACACGCATCCCGACGAGACGGCGTTCTGGCTCTACTCCTCCGGCTCCACCGGCGCGCCGAAGGGCACGAAGCACGTGCACACGAGCCTGATGGAGACGGCGCGCCTGTTCGGGCGCGGCGTCCTCGGGATTCGCGAGGACGACGTCGTGCATTCCGCCGCGAAATTGTTCTTCGCTTACGGCCTCGGCAATGCGCTGTCCTTCCCGATGGCGGTCGGCGCGACCACGATCCTCAATCCCGATCGTCCTGCGCCCGCCACCGTTTTCGCCATGCTCGAGAAATATCAGCCGACGATTTTCTGCGGCGTGCCGACATTGTTCGCGGCGATGCTGCACGATCAGGACCACCTCGGGCACAAGGGCAGTCCGCGCCTGCGCATTTCGACCTCCGCCGGCGAGGCTTTGCCCGAGCACATCGGCAAGGCCTGGAAGGCCCGCTTCGGAACCGACATCGTCGACGGCGTCGGTTCGACTGAAATGCTGCACATCTTCCTGTCCAATCGTCCCGACGACATCGTCTACGGCACGTCCGGCCGCGCGGTTCCGGGCTATGACATGCGTCTCGTCGATGAGCAGGGCAAGGAAGTTTCGGACGGCGAGGTCGGCGAACTCTATGTACGCGGAACGACGTCGGCCGACGGGTACTGGAACCAGCGCGAGAAAAGCCGGTCGACCTTCCAGGGCGAATGGACGCGCACCGGCGACAAGTACACGCGCGACGCCACCGGCCGCTACACCTATTGCGGGCGCGCGGACGACATGTTCAAGGTTTCGGGCATCTGGGTTTCGCCGTTCGAAGTGGAAGGCGCGCTCGCAAGCCATCCGTCCGTGCTCGAGGCCGCCGTCGTGCCGGCGACCGACGACGACAATCTCCTCAAGCCGAAAGCGTTCGTGGTGCTGAAGCCGGGCGTGCCGGCCGAAGGTCTCGAAGCCGCGCTGAAGGACCATGTGAAGGCCGCGATCGGCCTGTGGAAATATCCGCGATGGGTCGAGGTGCGCGAAAGCCTTCCGAAGACGGCGACCGGCAAGATCCAGCGCTTCAAGCTTCGCCAGGAAGCCTGATGCTTGCGCGCGCGCGCCGTCCTCTCCGCAACGCCCCGCGATAGTCTGAATGAACGCTCGCCAGCACGATCTCGTCATCGACAATGTCAGGCTCGAGGGGCGCTGGATCGGTCCCGCTGCTGACGAGGCGCCGACGCTCGTCCTGCTTCACGAGGGGCTCGGCTGCGTCGGGCTCTGGTCCGAATTTCCGCAAAAGCTCGCGGCGGCGACGGGCTGCGGCGTCTTCGCCTATTCGCGCGCCGGCTACGGCAAATCCGATCCGGTTCGGTTGCCGCGTCCGCTCGCCTACATGCACGACGAGGCGCGCGACGTTCTGCCGAAACTGCTCGATCGGATCGGTTTTCGTCGCGGACTGCTCGTCGGTCATTCGGACGGCGCGTCGATCGCCGCCATCTACGCCGGCATGTTCGACGACGCACGGCTCGATGGAATCGTGCTGATCGCCCCGCATGTCTTCACCGAGGACATGGGGATCGCCTCGATCGCCGCTGCGAAGCAGGCTTACGAGCACGGCGATCTCAAGCGCCGGCTCGCGCGCTGGCACGATCATGTCGATTGCGCCTTCTACGGCTGGAACGGCGCCTGGCTCGATCCGGACTTCCGCCAATGGGACCTGAGGAATTTTCTGCCCTCCATCCGTGTTCCCGTCCGGATCGTGCAGGGCGAGGCCGATCAATACGGAACGATCGCGCAGGTGCGCGCCATTGCCGAGGGATGCGCGGGACCGGTCGACACGGTCATGCTGGCCGGCGTCGGACATTCCCCCCATCGCGAGGCGCCCGACGTCGCCGTCGAAGCCGTCTCGCGCTTCGTCCAGGCGCATGCCAAGCTGCAAAAAAATGCCGAACCGGACCGGATATCGCTGGACAATGCAAAATAATGCACTATAACTGCCATACATAACATGCAACATTGTGCAGGGAGGGGTCATGGCCGACGCAGCGCGCAAACTCGCCAACGGCAAGGATTTCATCGACTTCCAGACGGATCCGTCGCGTTACAAGCACTGGAAGCTGACGGTGGACGGCGACGTCGCGACGCTTGCCATGGACGTGGACGAGAAGGGCGGGCTGTTCGAGGGCTATGAGCTCAAGCTCAATTCCTACGACCTCGGCGTCGACATCGAACTCGCCGACGCGCTTGCGCGCCTGCGCTTCGAACATCCGAACGTGAAGGCCGTTCTGCTGCGCTCCGCCAAGGACCGCGTCTTCTGCGCCGGCGCCAACATCCGCATGCTCGCGGGCTCCGAGCATCCGCACAAGGTGAACTTCTGCAAGTTCACCAACGAGACGCGCAATTCGATGGAAGACGCGTCCGAACATTCCGGCCAGAAGTTCATCACGGTCGTCAACGGCACGGCGGCCGGCGGCGGGTACGAACTCGCGCTCGCGACCGACCACATCATGATGATCGACGACGGCTCGACCGCCGTATCGCTGCCGGAAGTGCCGTTGCTCGCGGTGCTGCCGGGCACGGGCGGCCTCACGCGCGTCGTCGACAAGCGCATGGTCCGTCGCGACCATGCCGACGTCTTCTGCACGATCGAGGAAGGCATCAAGGGTCGGCGCGCCGTGCAATGGCGCCTGATCGACGAACTCGTCCCGCCCTCGAAGCTCGAGGAGCGCGTCAAGGCGAAGGCGACGGAAGTCGCGTCGAAGTCGAAGCGCAAGGGCCCGGCGGACGGCGTGAAGCTTGCGCCGCTCGACCGCAAGTTCCGCACCGACGGGATCGATTACACGCATGTGAAGGTCGACATCGACGCCGCGCAGCGGCTCGCCACGATCATTGTGCGTGCGCCCGAATCGGCGCCGCCTGCATCGGCGGACGAGGCGGTGAAGCAGGGCGCGAAGTTCTGGCCGCTCGCCGCCGCGCGCGACCTTGACGATGCTATTCTTCATCTGCGCAACAACGCCTACGAAATCGGCACGATCGTTTTCAAGACGGAAGGCGATCCGGCGCGCGTGAAGGCGCACGACGAATTTCTCGAAGCGCACAGGGATCACTGGTTCGCGCATGAAATCCGTCACTACTGGAAGCGCGTGCTGAAGCGCATCGACGTCACCTCGCGCACGCTCGTGGCGGTCGTGGAGCCTGGGTCGTGCTTCGTCGGCACGCTTGCGGAACTCGCTTTCGCCGCGGACCGCTCGTACATGCTGATCGGGCATCTGCAGGGCGACAATCGGCCGGTCGCGAAGATCGAGCTGACGAAGCTCAACTTCGGCGCCTATCCGATGTCCCACGGCCTCACCCGCTTGCAGGCCCGCTTTCTCGCCGAGCCGGAAAAAGTAGCCGAGCTCGAGAAGGAGACCGGGCGCGAATACGAAGCGGACGAAGCCGAGAGCGCGGGACTCGTCACCTACGGTCTCGACGACATCGACTGGGCCGATGAAATGCGGGTCTTCATGGAGGAGCGCACGAGCTTCTCGCCCGACGCGCTCACCGGCCTCGAAGCGAACCTGCGATTTGCTGGTCCCGAGACGATGGAATCGAAGATCTTCGCGCGCCTGACGGCGTGGCAGAACTGGATTTTCCAGCGTCCGAACGCGGTCGGCGCGGAAGGCGCGCTCAGCCGCTTCGGCACGGGCGAGCGTCCGGTCTACGACATGCGGCGCGTCTAGCGGCAAAACGTCTCGTGGCCTCCGCGAAACCGGGGAGCCAGAAACAACACGACGCGAAATCCGGGACCTTGTGTCGCGCTTTCGCGGGAATGACAGATCCGAGGAGAACCCCATGAGCGACACGATCAACGTCGACTATTCCACCCGCATTCCCAACAATGTCGGCCTCACCGAGGACCGCACCGTGCTGCGCGCGCTCGAAGGCTGGCATCCCGGCTATATCGACTGGTGGAAGGACATGGGCCCCGAAGGTTTCCAGGAGGCCATGGTCTATCTGCGCACCGCCGTCTCCGTCGACCCCAAGGGCTGGGCGAAGTTCGACTACGTGAAGATGCCGGAATATCGCTGGGGCGTTCTGCTCGCGCCGAAGGAAGAAGGCCGCAAGGTCAATTTCGGCAAGCACAAGGGCGAAGCCGCGTTCCAGGAAGTGCCCGGCGAATATCGCGCCATGCTGCGCCGCCTGATCGTCATCCAGGGCGACACGGAGCCGGCGTCCGTCGAGCAGCAGCGCCACCTCGGCGCCACCGCGCCTTCGCTCTACGACCTTCGCAATCTCTTCCAGGTGAACGTGGAAGAGGGACGCCATCTCTGGGCGATGGTCTATCTGCTCCACAAATATTTCGGCCGCGACGGCCGCGAGGAAGCCGACGAGTTGCTGCGTCGCCGTTCCGGCGATCAGGACAGCCCGCGCATGCTGGGCGCCTTCAATGAAAAGACGCCGGACTGGCTCTCGTTCTTCATGTTCACGTTCTTCACCGACCGCGACGGCAAGATGCAGCTGGAATCCCTGGCGCAATCCGGGTTCGATCCGCTTTCGCGCACCTGCCGCTTCATGCTGACGGAAGAGGCCCATCACATGTTCGTCGGCGAGACCGGCGTCGGCCGCACCATTCAGCGCACCTGCGAGGCGATGAAGAAGGCCGGCATCGAGGATCCGAACGACATTGCGAAGGTTCGCGCGCTCGGCGTGATCGACCTGCCGACGATCCAGAAGAAACTCAACCTGCATTATTCGCTGACGCTCGACCTGTTCGGCGCGGAAATCTCGACCAATTCGGCGAATTTCTACAATGCGGGCCTGAAGGGGCGTTATCAGGAGACGAAGATCGACGACGATCATCAGCTCACCAACGCGACCTATCCCGTTCTGAAGCTGGTGGACGGAAAGATCACGAAGGTCGACGAGCCGGCATTGACGGCGCTCAACATGCGGTTGCGCGACGATTATTCCGAGGATTGCGCGCGCGGCGTCGAGCGCTGGAACAAGATCATCGAGAAGGAAGGCGTGAAGTTCCGGCTCGAACTTCCGCATGTCGCCTTCAATCGCAAGATCGGCGAGTTCCGCAACATCGAGGTCAATCCAAAAGGCATCATCCTCTCGGACGCCGACTGGGCGAAGGTGCGCGATCAGTACCTGCCGTCGGCCTCCGACGGCGAGTTCCTGAACTCGCTGATGAAGCCCGCGCATGGCGTCGGCGAATATGCGAGCTGGATCGCCGCGCCGAAGGTCGGCATCGACAACAAGCCCGGCGATTTCGAATACGTTCGCATCGCCGCCTGAGGTCGAATCGTCATAACGAGAGACGCGAGCGACGAAGCAATCCATCCCGGTCCGCCGATCGGTTTCAGGGGATGGAATGCTTCGCTTCGCTCGCGATACGGAGTGCAAGGGTCATGAACGCGCCGATAAAACAGCACCTCATCGATCCGGAAATCTGCATTCGCTGCAACACCTGCGAAGAGACCTGTCCGGTCGACGCGATCACGCACGACAACAACAATTACGTCGTCGACGTGACAAAATGCAATCTGTGCATGGACTGCATTCCGCCGTGCCCGACCGGGTCGATCGACAATTGGCGGATCGTGTCGAAAGGCTATTCGTTGGACGACCAATTCTCGTGGAACGAACTCCCGGCGCAGCAGGAGATCGCGCCGGCCGACGGCCACGAGGCGATCGACGCGGACGTGCAAGCCCTGATCGACAGCGCGCACACCGGCGCCGGCGGCAAGTCCGTCGCGCCGGCCTCCGCGCTCAAGCCGAGCGTCAATCTCTACAATCGCGGCAATGCGGCGATTGCGACCGTCACCGGAAATTATCGCCTGACGCACGAGGAATCGGACGTCGACGTGCACCATGTCATTCTCGATTTCGGCGAACTCGCCTTTCCCGTGCTCGAAGGCCAATCGATCGGAATCGTGCCGCCGGGCGTCGACTCCGACGGCCAACCGCATCGCGTGCGCCTTTATTCAATCGCGAGCCCGCGCCATGGCGAGAAGCCGAACACCAACAATCTCGCGTTGACGGTGAAGCGCGAACCGCGCGGCGTCTGCTCGAATTACGTCTGCGATCTGAAGAAGGGGGACAAGGTCGAGGTGACCGGGCCCTTCGGCGCGACCTTCCTGATGCCGAACGATCCGGCCGCCAACATCGTGATGATCTGCACCGGCACGGGCTCCGCGCCGTTCCGCGCCTTCACCGAATGGCGTCGTCGCTCGATGCCGAACGCGACGGGCCGCATGCTGCTGTTCTTCGGCGCGCGGCGCCCGCAGGACCTGCCCTATTTCGGCCCCTTGCAGAAAGTGCCGGACAGCCTGCTCGGCAAATATTTCGCCTATTCGCGCGTTCCCGGCGAAAAGAAGGTCTATGTGCAGGATCTGATGCGTCGCGAGGAAGCCATGCTCTCGAAATTAATCGGCTCGCCGTCGACGCATGTCTATGTCTGCGGCCTCAAGGGGATGGAGCAGGGCGTCGATTCCGCGCTCGACGACATCTGCCGGAGCGTGGAGCTGAAATGGCAGGAGTTGCGAGACGCCATGCGCGCGGAGGGCCGCTACCACGTCGAAACCTATTGAGTCTGCCGGACGTAGCACGGAAATGAAATCGCCGGCCGCCGAGGCGCTGCGAAAGATCGCCGAAGCCGATTGCGCGCGCCCCTTCGTCGTCGCCCAGCTCGGCCAGTCGCTGGATGGCCGGATTGCGACGGAAAGCGGCGAATCCCATTACATCAACGGGCCGGCAGGACTCGATCATCTCCACCGCCTGCGCGCGAGCGTCGACGCCGTCGTCGTCGGCGCCGGAACCATCGTCGCGGACGATCCCCGGCTCAGCGTGCGCCGGTGCGTGGGACAAAATCCCGCGCGCGTCGTCATCGACCCGAAGGGACGCCTCGGAGGCGGAAAGCGCTGGCTGGCCGAAGACGGCGCGCGCCGCATCGTCGTCGTCGAAGAGGGCTGCGCCGGCGTCCTGGACTGCGAGCGGATTGCGCTTCCCGCCGCAGGCGGCGCGATCGATCCGCGCCGGATCGTGGACGCGCTGTACGGCCTGGGTTTTCCACGCATCCTCATAGAAGGCGGCGCCAGGACCGTTTCGTCGTTTCTCGATGCGGGCGCCGTCGACCGTTTGCATCTGATCGTCGCCTGTCTGATCATCGGTTCCGGCCGCCCCGGCCTCGCGCTGCCGCCGCTCGCGCGCCTTGCCGATGCGGCGCGGCCCCGGACGGACGTCTACCGCCTCGACGATCACGATCTTCTGTTCGATTGCGATCTGCGCGCGTCGCGAACGCAACACGATTCGATGCGGTCGTGATGCGCTTCAGGGCGGCGTCGCGAACAGGTCGATATGGCCTATCGTTGCGTTCGCGCCGCGCCGCGCCGCGCGCCAATCGTCGATGACGTTGGCAGAGAGAAGTCGCGTCTCGCGGCAGGCCGCAGCGACGCCGTCCGCAAGCATGGCGACGAGCGCATCGTCGCGCGCATCGAGACGCCAGTCGCTGCGGCCGGTCCGCACGTCGAACGACGCAGCCTCGAGCATAGAGTGCAACGCGCGTGCGGCATGAGGACCGGCTCCCGGGCCAAATCCCTTGTCGCGCGCCTGATGCGCATGGAAAGCGGCGCGTACGTCCGCATCGGCGGCGTGTGACGGCGTCCACGTCTCGAGGCCGTCATAGGTGAGCGCCGCATAAAGCGGCGCCCGCATCGCCGCGAGGCGATCGCAAAATTCGCGCATCCATCTTTCCGACGTGAGGTCGAACAGCGCCGCCGCGGTGACGAGATCGGCCTTCACGCCGAGCGCCGGATCGAGACGACGCGCCAGATCGACATTCTCGAACCGAACATCGATCCGCAGCGCGCCGCGGCGCAGGCTCAAATGGTCTCCATGCGAATCGTATGCGTCCGCCCATGCGATCAGCGCTTGCCTCGCGGCGTCGAGCAGCACGGCGTCGTTGTCGACGAGACGCCAGCATTGCCGGTTCGGCAGGCGCGGCGCGAGCGCGCGCAGGTTCGAACCTGCGCCGCAGCCAAGATCGACGACGTCGACGATGTCGCGCCCTGATAGATATTCGGCGCAGGCGCCGAGCACACGCGCATTGCGCGCGGCGTGGTCGGCGGGTTCGCGCAGCGCGAGCCAATGCGGATCGAAACCGCTCATCGCCCGCGCTCCGCGGCGTGAGCGATGGCGCGCAGCATAATTTTCGCCGTGTCGGACCAGCGAACCTGCCTGTGCGCCGCGGCCCGGGCGGCGGCGCCGAGCCGCGCCCGTAAATCCGCGTCCGCGACGATTCGCGCGAGCGCTGCGCGCAAGGCGGCGACGTCGCCGGCGGGATAGACGAGCGCCGCAGCGGACGGCGCGGCGCCGGCTGTCGCGACTTGCTCGGTCATGACGACAGGCAGGCCGCGCGCCACCGCTTCGGCGATCGCCATGCCGTAACCTTCGAAATGCGAAGCGCTGACGAAAGCGTCGGCCGCAGCGTAGCGCGACGCGACATCGGCTTCCGCGAGCGCGCCTTCGATCGTCACGCGGGAGGAGAGGTCGAACGCCGCGACGAGATCGAAAACCGAACCCGCGTAATCCGGATCGAGGTCGGTCGAGCCCACAATCGTCAATCGCCAGGCGCCTTCGACGCCGGCCAGCGCGCGCAGGAGGTCTTCATAGCCCTTGCGCGGCAGAAGCGAGCCGACGGATACGAGCCGCACGACGCCGTCGCGCGATCCGCGCGCGCGGGGGGCTGCATCGACGCCGGGCGGCGCAACGAAAACCTTTCCGCCGGCGACGTCGAAATCGCGCGCGAGAATGTCCGCGGTGGCCGCGCTCGTCGTGACGATTGCGTCCGCATGCGCGAGAACGGCGCGCTCGTTCTCCATGAGCCGAGCCGCACGGGCTGGCGCGAGACCCGTTTCGAGACACAATGGATGATGCACGAGCGCGATGATCGCAGATTCGAGGCTTGCGACCAGCGCCGCCGGCAGCGCGCCGAAGGCGAGGCCGTCGATCACCAGGCATTTTCCGCGCGACTGCGTCAGTCTGCGGCCCGTTTCGACGAGATCGTCGGCCGACGGAAACGGAAAAGACGAAGGAAGCGCCAGCGGCGCAACCTCGACGCCGAGCTTTTGGAGTTCGGCGATCACGCGCCGGTCGTAGCCGTAACCGCCTGTCGGGGTCGAGAGCGCGCCGGGAAAAGCGAAGGCGACGGCGGTCATCGCCGGCGCCCGCGATCCGAAAATTGCAGCGCGGTCACAGCGCGCCTTCGTACCAGCCGCGCGCGACATGCGATTCATGCAGCGTCACGCGGATTTTCTCGATTCCTTCGCCGCCGGGCCCGAGCTGTCCCGCGCGCGCAGCCTCGGCCATTTTCGAGAAGATATGGAAGGCCAGATATTCCGTCGTCGTTTGCTTGCCCTTGAATTCCGGCAGATCGTCGAGGTTGCGGTAATTGAGCGGCGCGAGCACGGCCTCGAGCGCCTGATGCGCGCGGCCGATATCCGCCACGACGCCGTCAGAGGTCAGCTCGCGTCGAAAAAACGCGACGTCGATGACGAAAGTCGCCCCGTGCAGGCGCTGCGCCGGCCCGAACAATTCGCCGCGAAACGAATGGGCGATCATCACATGGGCGCGCACTTCGACTGCGAACATTGTTGTTCCTCAGGGGTAGACGACGACGCTTGTAACCCCCGGCGCGTCCGACGCAAGCAGGCGCGGCAGGGCGGCCGG
>JAGWTW010000184.1 GCA_028868735.1 Hyphomicrobiales bacterium
CGAGAAATGCACGCCGAACGCCGCGATCAGCAGCACCAGCACATTCGCTTCCGCGAGCGGTTCGAACGCGAGGCGGTAGATGATCGGGCCCATCGGCACGACGAGCGCGAGCGTCATCAAGATCTCGGCGGCGAGCCCGAGCTTCAACGGCGCCAGCGCGCGCACTGCGACGGTCAATGCGATCGGCACGGCGATGTTGGACAAGGCGGCGAAGGCGAGCGCGCGCGGATCGAACGCGGCCCGCATGCGCCAGGCGATCGAGACGAAGGCGAGGACGCCGAGGCCCACGAGCAGCCAGCCCGTCTGCGGCGCGCGGCCGGCTTGCAGCGCTGCGAGGGTGAGGGCGGCGAAGGCGACGAACTCGCCTTGCGGTACGAGAATGACGCGCGTCACCGCGAACACGAGCAGCATGGCGATCGCGATCAGCGCGTAGATCGCTCCGTTGATGACCGCGTCCTGCACCAAAAAAAGTATGATCGTGGAATCCACGCCGCGCCTCTCCTCCCCCTACGACGGCGTGATCGGCGCCCTGCAGGTCTGCCGGCGCGCGCAATCTCTGCTGCGCCTCCGCTGGCCACGCAGACCTTAACCGGCTTTTCCGGGGCGCGCATCACCCCTGCGAAACCGGCTTTGCGGCGCTTTCACGAGACCGACTTCATCGCCGTAAATCCCCGATCGAGATCGGCCTGGAGGTCCTCGATGTTTTCGAGGCCGATCGAGAATCGCAGCGCCGGACCTTCCGGCGCCCATTTGGTCGCCGTGCGGTAGCTCGAACAATCGAAGGGAATGACGAGACTCTCGAATCCGCCCCAGGAATAGCCGAGCCCGAACAGCTCGAGGCTGTCGAGCAAAGCCGCGACCTTCTCGCGCGACGCGGGCTTCAGAACGATCGAGAAGAGGCCGGAGGATCCGAGGAAGTCGCGCTTCCAGATGTCGTGACCGGGATAATCGGGCAGGGCGGGGTGCAGCACGCGCGAAACCTCGGGTCGACGCGCCAGCCATTGCGCCATTGCGAGTCCTTGCCGTTCGGCTTCCCGCAGCCTCAATTCCATCGTGCGCAGGCCGCGCAGCGCGAGGAAAACGTCCTCCGGCCCGGCGCAATTGGCCATCGCGTCCTGGGTCTCCTTGAGGCGCGGCCAATATTTTTCGTTCGCGGACACGAGGCCGAGCAGCAGGTCGGAATGTCCAGACAGATATTTCGTGCCCGCCTCGATGGCGATGTCGACGCCGCGCTCGTGCGGCGGAAAGAACAGCGGCGTCGCCCAGGTGTTGTCCATGATGACGCAGACGTCGCGCGCATGAGCCGCAGCCGCAATCGCCGGAATGTCCTGCATCTCGAAACTCTGCGAACCCGGCGCCTCCACCACGACGGCGAACGTGTTCGGCCGGATAAGCTCCGATATGCCGGCGCCGACGGTCGGATCGTAATAGGTCGTGTCGACGCCGAGCCGCTTCAGGATCGTGTTGCTGAGATTGCGCGTCGGGCGATAGGCGCTGTCGGTCACGAGCAAATGGCCGCCGGCCTTCGCCACGGACAGCAAGGCGACGGATATCGCCGCGAGTCCCGACGGCGACAGCACCGTGCCCGCCGCGCCGCAAAGTTCGGTCCAGGCGGACTCCAGCGAATCCGTCGTCGGCGTTCCATGCGTGCCGTAGGTGTACTTTACGCGGCGCAGGTAGAGCTCTTCGGTGTTCGGATAGAGCACCGTCGAACCGCGATAGATCGGGGTGTTGATAAAACCGTGATTTTCGAAAGGCGCGCGCCCGGCATGCACGAGCCGTGTGCGGCTGCCCATTTTCGCTGGCCCGTCTCTGGTCGTTTTGGTCATCGAAGGCTCCTCGCCCGGCGTTCCTCGCCGGCCCGGGCGAGACCGTCAAGCGCGTCTTGACCGCAACGCGCAAAACGCATGTTATGCATGCGTCAACCGCCGGACCGAAGGTCCGGCAACCGCCATTCCAGTCCGGACCCGTCGCATGAAACGCTTTTTCGCAACCTCTGCTGTCGCTGTGGCTTCCCTGGTGGCTACTGCCGCGATCGCCGGCCCGACGCTCGACCAGGTAAAGAAGCGCGGCCAGCTCGTCTGCGGCTCAAATCCGGGCCTGGCGGGGTTTGGACTGCCGGACGACAAGGGCGCATGGACCGGCTACGACGTCGATTTCTGCCGCGCTATGGCTGCGACCATCTTCAACGACCCGACCAAAGTCCGGTTCGTGCCTTTGACCGCAAAGGACCGCTTTACAGCGCTCCAGTCCGGCGAAATCGATGTTCTGTCGCGGAATACGACCTGGACCCAGTCGCGCGAAGTCGGGCAGGGTTTCGAATTCGGCCCCGTTACCTATTACGACGGCCAGGGCTTCATGGTCCGCAAGAAGCTCAACGTCTCCTCGGCGCTCGAACTGACGGGCGCCTCGGTCTGCGTGCAGCAGGGCACGACGACAGAGTTGAATCTCGCCGACTTCTTCCGCACGCACGACATGAAGTATGAATCCGTCGTGTTCGCGACCTCGGACGAAGCGATCAAGGCTTACGACACCGGGCGCTGCGACGCCTTTACGACCGACATGTCGCAGCTCTACGCAGAGCGGACGAAACTCGGCAATCCCGAGGATCACGTCGTTCTTCCCGAGGTCATTTCCAAGGAGCCGCTTGGGCCGGCCGTGCGTCAGGGCGACGACCAATGGTTCAACATCGTGAAATGGACCCATTATGCGATGTTGATCGCCGAGGAGCTCAACGTCACGTCGAAGAACGTGGACGACAAGCTCAAGGATCCCAACCCCGAGATCAAGCGCCTGCTCGGCACCGAAGGCAATTTCGGCGAAGGCCTCGGCCTGACGCAGGACTGGGCCTACCGGATCATCAAGGCCGTCGGCAATTACGGCGAGGTTTTCGATCGCAACCTCGGCGACGGCTCCAAACTGAAGATCAAGCGCGGCATCAACGCGCTCTGGACCGCCAAGGGCCTGCAATACGCCCCGCCGATCCGCTGATCCCGGCGCAGGCGCTCCGATGACTGCGGCGACCCGGGAGGCTCCGCGTCCGAAAATCTGGAACGATCCGTTCTGGCGCGGCCTGATCTTGCAGGCCGCTCTGACGATCGCCGTCGTCGCGCTCGTGTGGTTCGCCGCGTCCAACGCGGTCGAGAACATGCACAAGCGCGGCATCCCGACCGATTTTTCATTCTGGAACAAACCCGCCAGCTTCGACATCAACCAGACGCTGATCCCCTACAGCGCGACCTCGCCCAACAGCCAGGTCTTCTGGGTCGGCCTCGTCAACACATTGCTGGTGGCCGGGCTCGGCATCGTGTTCTCGACCTTCATCGGGTTCGCCGTCGGCGCGGCGCGGCTCTCGACCAACTGGCTGGTCGCGCGGCTCGCGACCATCTACGTCGAGGGCATTCGCAACGTGCCGCTGCTGCTGCAGATCATCTTCTGGTACAATGTCGTCCTCGGCAGCTTGCCCAATCCACGCAACGCGGCGCCGCTTCTCGATCTCGTTTTCCTTGCAAATCGCGGGCTGTTCGTCCCTGCGCCGGTCTTCAAGCCCGGCTTCGGCGCGGTCTGGATCGCGCTTGCGGTCGGTGTGGCGGGCGCGCTCGCGTTCCGCCGATGGGCCGCGCGCCGGCAACGCGAAACAGGCGCGCAGGCGCCTGTAGGCTGGACTATGGCCGCCCTGGTCGTCGGTCCGCCGCTTCTGGTCTTTTTCGCGGAAGGCATGCCGCTCGGCTGGGACATCCCGAAGCTCAAGGGCTTCAATTTCGCCGGCGGTCAGCGCTTGTCGCCTGAATTCGTGGCGCTCTTGCTGGCGCTGACGCTCTACACGGCCGCCTTCATCGCGGAAATCGTCCGTTCAGGCATCCGCGCCGTCAACAAGGGGCAGAGCGAGGCGGCCGCCGCGCTCGGCTTGCGCGCAGGTCCCACGCGCAAGCTGGTGATCATGCCGCAGGCGATGCGCGTGATCATTCCGCCGCTCATCAATCAATATCTCAACCTGACCAAGAACTCGACGCTTGCGGTCGCGATCGGCTATCCCGACCTTTTCAACGTCTTCGCCGGCACGACGCTCAACAACACGGGCGCGGCCGTGCAGATCATCTTCATGACCATGGCTTTCTATCTCGCGGTGAGCCTCGTCACCTCGGCCGTCATGAACGCCTACAATTCGCGCATGTCGTTGAAGGAGCGGTGAGATGTCGTCCGTTTCCTTCGTTCGCACCGCGCATGAACCGGACCGGCCGCCGCCATCGCTGTCGCAAGGGCCGGTCGCCTTCGTCCGTCAGCGTCTGTTCTCCGGGCCGATCAGCGCCGTCGTCACCCTGGTCGGCGTGCTGCTCGTCGCGTGGGTAATACCGCCGCTCGTCCGCTTTCTTTTCACCGACGCGGTCTGGAGCGCGCCGAATGGGGAGGCTTGCCGCGCGCCGGGCGCGGGCGCCTGCTGGGCCTACATCTGGCGCAAGGCCGGCTATTTCACATACGGCTCGTACCCCGAGGCCGAGCGTTGGCGCGTCAATCTCGTCTTCGTTACGGGGTTTGCGCTGATCGCCTGGCTGCTGATCCGTCGCGCGCCGGCCCGCAACATCGCCGCCGCGCTGTTTTTCGTCGTGTTTCCCGTCGCGACCTATTTTCTGCTGCACGGCGCGCAATTCCTCGGACTGCCGGTCGTGCCGACCGATCTGTGGGGCGGCATCCTCGTCACGCTGATCATGGCTTTGTCCGGGATCGTCTTTTCGCTGCCGGCGGGCGTGGTGCTCGCGCTTGGCCGCCGCTCGCAACTGCCCATCGTCCGCGCACTGTCGGTCGGGTTCATCGAAATCATCCGCGGCGTGCCGATGATCACCGTGCTTTTCATGGCGAACCTGATGCTGCCGTTGTTCGTGCCGGAAAGCTGGACGCCGGACCGGCTGCTGCGCCCGCTCGTCGGCGTCGCCCTGTTCGCATCGGCCTACATGGCCGAGGTCATCCGCGGCGGATTGCAGGCGATCCCGAAGGGCCAGTTCGAGGGCGCCATGGCGCTGGGGCTCAATTACGCCCAACGCATGCGCCTCGTCGTCCTGCCGCAGGCGCTCACGATCGTGATCCCCGGCATCGTCAATTCGTTCATCGCGCTCTTCAAGGACACGACGCTCGTCGCCATCGTCGGGATTTTCGACTTCTTGCGGACGGTCGACACCGCCCGACTCGACCCGGAATGGGCCGGCCCGACCATTACCGCGACAGGCTACG